>CAXUND010000096.1:0-12065 GCA_964252445.1 uncultured Acidobacteriaceae bacterium
GAGGCCGCGCGTACCTCGGCCAGTCTGAGCCGCTTGATCGCCATGGGGGCGCTCATCCTGGGGCTGGCGCTGCTTGCATTGCCAACCGGCAACACGGCAGCAGGCCTGGGCGCCGCGCTCAGTCCCTGGCTGTTGGTCGGCGCTTTCTTTATCTTCACCGGCGCGCAGCTTGAAGACCAAGGCACGGTTTTCCAGTCAGTCGTGGATACCGTGCACATGCGCGACGTGATGCTGACCGATTTCTCCACGCTCTCGCCCTCCGACACACTGGAGGATGCGCTGTTGAAGGCCATTCATAGTCTTCAGGACGACTTCCCCGTGGTTCGTGGTCCCAGCATCGTCGGCGTGATCTCGAAGCAGACGATCCTGGATGCGTTGCGCGCAGAGGGCAACGGCTACGTGCAGGGCGTCATGGTGCGCGCCTTCCAGGTCGCGGCGCCGGACGATTCTCTAGGCTCGGTGATCCGGCGAACCACCGGAGGTCGCATGTCCATGGTGCCGGTCGCGGACGCTGCCAATGGCCGCGTCGTCGGGATCGTGTCTCTGCAGAACCTGATGCACAGCATGGGCCTGCTCTCCGAGCATCGCAAGCTGCGTGGCGCCGACAGGTCGCAGACTAGGTGATGATGATCGTAGCGCCTCCGTTGCTGTAGCAGAACGAGTTGAATGTATTGCCCATGAGGCTGAACGGGTAGCATACAGAGACGGTGACAATCACCCCCAGGCCCACATGATTTCCCGTCCCGTAAGGAGACGTCATGCCTACGCCCACGTAAAACTGCTGACTTACCGTCACAGTGTTGCTCGGGTACCGCAGGACGTAGGAATTCACCATGGTCGTCAGCTGCTGCGTCGTTTGCGGCGCATCGCTCTCGTTGCTGTGCATGCTCGCATAGCGCAGGGCAACGCGGCTGGCGTAGTTGGTGGTGCCGATGCCCATAAGGATAAGGCAGATCTGGACGAACCCGAAGGTCAGCAGGAACACGATCGGAAGGACGAGCGCGGCCTCGATCAGAGTGGAGCCTTCCTCGCGGCCCAGGCGCCGGTGGCTTATCGGAATCGAAGGCATCAGTTTGTGCCTGTCCAGGCCGTTCGCGCGATGGCGACCGACTGGACGTTGATCCGGGCAGGAAAGCCGCTGACGCCGAAAATCAGGGGCAGGCTTGCCGTAGCCGTGACCTTGAGATACTGGTTCGGAATGCCGTAGTTGCCGCAGTTCTGGTGACTGGAGCAGGAGACGATGCTGGCGCCATTGGCGCAGGTGCAGTAGTTGGTCGCCGAGACCGAGTAGTTAGGTATACCGATCCCGCTATATTCCCCAACCAGGTTGAGGATAGAGGGGTTCGTCGTATAGGCACGAATGGTGCCCACCATAGCTTCAGCCCGGGCTGAGTCGACCAGCCGAAGGTAATAGTTGAGCAGAATGGAAAAGTCGGCGGCGCCCATCAGCAGCAGGGTGAATATGGGCACGATCAGCGCAGTCTCGATCAGAGCGGTGCCGTTCTGACGACGGAGAAACTTACGGAAGGTCTTCATTGGACTAGGCTCGGGTTCAACTCGAGGGGATTGCCCGCGGGTAGATTGGCGTAATTGGTTCCCGCGTTGATGGCTCCGCCGTAGTTGTAGAGGTTTGAGGCGACGATGTTCAGGTAGTTCGGCGCGCTCATGGGTGTTCCCGACGCGTATATGCCGGTGCCGGTAACATAGATCACCCCGTCAGCATTCCAGGTGTTGAAGGTAAATCTGAAGTCTTCGGCAGTTCCCGTCCAGCTGCGAGCGGACATCAGGACGATGCCAGGGATGCTCTGGTTGCTCGATGCATTCGGCGCATTCACCTGCCACGCCGTGCTCGTCATATTCATCTGCCCATACGCTACGTTCGAGTTCTGGGTGAAGAACAGAGTGGCGCCGGTACTGACAGCGGTGACGCAGTCCAGCGTCATACCGCCGACGATGACGTACAAGCCGGGATTGAAGACAACGGTCGGGATGCCGGAGCAGGTACTGCGGCTGTTATCAGATGGGCACGTCGATGTGCTTTTTCCCTCGATGTCAATGGCCGGCGTGATCTTCGAGGCAACTTCGTTGCAAGCTGCGCCCGGTCCCGGTACATACGTGGCTGTGGAATTTGTCTTGCCGCAGTAGGTGCCCGGGTTCAGGGTGATGGTGGTGCCGGTGGATTGGCTCAAGTCAGAGATGGGAGTGGATCCATTCGTGCACGAACCCACACTCGGCTCCGAGATGTAGGCAAGCGGATCATTAATAATCGGCGCGTTATAGATCGGCGCGTAGGTGGTAGCGCCGAAGGAAGACATGGAACCAGCCGAACTGCTGCGTACCTGACCGCCGTAAATGGAAGAAGAGCCGTCAACCAGAATGCCGTCATTCGCATACACCGGGCATCCGGCCGTGAAGGTCTGCATTTTGCTGCTGGCCAGCCACAGGTCCTGGTGACCGCTCGGGTTCACAGTCGGGCTGCCCAGAAACACCATGCATGGCGGCATCTGGGAGACAGCTTTTACTGACAAGGTCGCCGCGCTGCGCCCTGTGAACATCGCCATGAAGATCAATGGGAAGCTCTGGGTGACGGTTACCTGCACGGTTGAGTTATCGTTCTGGTAGTACCCATAGGTGGGGCTGATCACCGTGGAAACGGCGGCCGTGGAAGGAATGCCGTTTGCTGATTCGTAGGCAGCAACATCGTTAGTCGCGGCTGTCTGGTAAAGGGATCCCGAACCGCCGTGCGCGAGTTCGCCGGCGGCCGCCAGCGCTCCCGCGTCGGCCGCGGCCGGAAGCTGGTTGGATCGCATTTGCATGCGTGCCACATCAACCGCCATACCGCACAGGCCGATGAGGACGGACAGAATCACCGCAAAATAGACGAGCATTCCCGCTTCCCGAGACGCCGGTAGTCGCTGGCTGCTCCCTCTATCGACCAAAGCCCAAAACGGGATCAGAGGACGCGGAGAAACCTCGGTAACTTGTCCCGGAAACCGCTCATGTGGTAAGCGTCCGGGGCCCGGCAGGGACCGAGCACGGCTTGTTCCCGCCGCGTAGCCGGGCGCGCCTAGGCCAAATTTAAGCGGCGCCCCGGTGCTGAGCCCCGACGCCTGCGCGAGGGCTCGCGCCGCTCTAGGCGCCGCCTAGAACCTGGCGCGCTGCAGGCGCCGCCTAGAACGTGGTGCTGACGGTCAGGCGGAAGGTCTTGGCCGGCTCGCGCAGCTGGTAAATTGCGCCATACAAGCGCTCCGCCTGCGCATAGGTGTAGTCGCCCGCGCCGCCCTCGGGAAAGAGGCTGCGGGTGATCAGGTTCTCGCCGGGCACGTTCTTCGACAGCCGCAGCGGATTATAGGCATAGTAGATGCGGAAGGGAGCATTGACCACCGGCAGCAGCACCGAGACCTGCGCGCCGATAGAGTCGCGAGGGACAAAGTTAGTGCCGTATATGGGGCGAATCAATCTTGAGAACTGGATGGGCACACCGCCCTGGCAGGCGCCGTTGATGTAGTTCGGGCAGCCGTAAAGCGGCGCGTTCAGCTGGTCCGCGCCTTCCGGGCTCTGGCGCAGCTGGTTCTTGTTCAAGGCGGTGTCGATGTTGAAGTCGTTAAAGATCGAGAAGGCCGCAGTACGGCCGACCAGCGGGATGCGGTACTCGGTGTTGCTGGTGAAGGAAGTATCGCCACCGGCCGAGACGATGCCGTAGACCGGGATCGGGACCTGGAGGCATTGGTTTGTTTGCGGCGCGCCCGGCTGGCGTGCTACGCAGGAGCCGTCCGGATTGATCAAGTTGAAGAGCACGCGCGTCGGGATGTAGGCGTAGGGAGTTGCGGAACGAATGTCGAAGCCGCGGATGTCTGACTCGCCGCCCGCATAGGCGCGCTGGAACGGCGGCGCAACGTCGCCGGAGATGCCCTGGATGTAGGAGAGCTGAAACTTGTAGCCGAAGACGTTCCTGCCGTCGTTGGTGAAGTGTATGCCTTTAACTGGCCGAAACTGCTTGTACTCAAGGATCGGTTGAATATAGCGGACGTTGCCGAAAAGCCCCGCCAGCTGCAGCGCTGCCGAGAACTCCTTGCCCCGCGGCAGGAAGCTGCCTTGCCCGTCCAGGTGATTGTAGGAGAAGCTGGCCGACGCCTGGCTGGTGATGATGCCGGTAAGTGCATTCTGGCCCTGGATGCCGCTGCGAAAGGCAAGCGTCTGGAAGAGGTTCTGCGAGGCGCCAGAGAATGCGGTAATGCCGGAACGATTGAGCGAGTAGGTGAGGCCGATCCGCTTGAAGGAGCGACGGATGGGATAGCTGCCTGAGACACTGAAGCCCGTGCTCGACTGGTTGTAATTCTGCACCAGCGAGTTGGTGGCGTTGTTCTGGTTGGTGCCGGCCGGATTACCAGCCGCGCCCAGGTTGTACGCCTTGTTCGAGTTGTAGTCGTACTTGCTGGTAAACACCTGGAAGCCGACGTTGAGCGGCTTGTTGCGCAGGTAAGGCTCGTTGAAGCCGAACGAGAGGTTGCGGGCAAGGTTGCCTTCGCTCGCCTGTATGCTGAGGGTTTCGCCCAGGCCGAGGAAGTTGTTGGTCTGGTAGTTCAGCCCGAGGAAGGAGCCCGACAGTCCGCTGACGCCGCCGTTCAGGCCGATCGAGTTCTTGCCCTTTTCGTGGACTTTGAGGAGCAGGTCGACGGTGCCGTTCTCTGCATCCTGGTGCGTCTCAGAATCGGTGTCCACCTTGAGCGGGTCAAAGTAGTCCAGCTGGTTCAGGCGCAGCAGGCTGAGCTCCCACAGATGCGAGTCGTAGACCTGACCTTCTTCAAGCAGCAGCTCGCGGCGGATGACGAAGTCGCGGGTGAGGGTGTTCCCCTGGACTTCTATGCGGGAGACCTTGAATTGCTTGCCCTCGTCGAGATTGATGTTAAAGCCGATCGTCTTGGCCGCATCGTCGTACTTGGGCTCCGGCACCGGCGAGAAATTGATGTAGCCGAGCGTGCCGTAGGCTTTCTTCAGATTCTCGAGACCCTTGCCGAATGCGGTCGCGTTGAAGTAGTCCCCATCCTTCATCTGGAACTGTCCGCGCAGGGCCTTGGTGTTGGTGACCGCCTTGTTGCCGGAGAAGGTGATGCCGGTAAAGCGGTAACGCTCGCCTTCTTCCACCGGGATGCGGATATCGATCCGCTTGCCCTTGCGCGGGCGGAAGGTAAACAGCGAGAGCCCGCCCTCGTTGCGGACGTTGGTCAGCGGTTCCGAGGTGTTGGCGCGGAAGTAGCCCAGATCGCGGTACGCCTGGCGCACACGCTCGGTGTCTTCCTCAAGCTTGGTCGCGTCATAGGTCTTCGCCAGCAGGTTCTCAAGGATGATCGAGTGGGGGATGCCGATCGGCCGCAGGTTCTTCATCGACGCGCGCAGCTGGCGCGCCGGCACATGCGCATTGCCGGTAAAGGAGATGTTTCCGACCTTGACCTCGGGACCTTCCTTGATGGTGAAGTTAACCTGGACCGAGGAGGGCGGGATGGTCTTGACATCCGTGCGGACCGTAGCGAACTGGTGACCGTGCGCGGCCAGCAGCTCGCGGATGACCGTGACCGCACGGGCGACGCGGGTCGGATCATACTGCGACTCCTGCGAGAGGCCGACCTTGGCCTTCTTGTAGGCGTCGAGCACGTCCGAGGTGGTGACCGAGTTCAGGCCCTTGTAATTGATCTCGCGGATGGTCGGCTTCTCGCGAACGTAGATGTCGAGGATGATGCCCCTGGGGGAGTCCTCGCGCTCAATGCGCACGTCCTCGAAGTAGCCGGTGTTCCACAGCGAGTTGAAGTCGCGCTCGACCGTGGTTGGATCAAAGGGCTCGTTCTCGTGCGAAAACAGGCGTGCCAGCACCGTCTCCTTGGGGATGCGGCGATTGCCGATGACCCGGATGCTCGAGATGATCGGCTGCTGCTGTGCCCATGCCGCCGGCAATACCGTGACTGCGAGAAGAAGAAGTGCAAAATACCGAAGCATGCAGCGCTGGGCGCGTGCAGTCCGGCTTGGTTGGCTAGGGGAGCTCTGGCTCCCTCGCGTCTCGGCAAAAATAGGCACACCCTCACTGCAAAAATCAGGTCGAACGAAACTCACCCAAACACTGAGTATAGAAGACTTCAGACGACCGGGCGTTTCGCGCGGAAGGGTGCCTCGTACTCGGCTGGCTGAGCTATTCTCTCAGGTTCGCGGCGGTTCTACACAAAAAGGGAGGCGGTTTCCTCCCCCGTTGGAGCCTTGGACGAAGAGCACGGGCATCGGCGAGCGCGAAGGCGAACGGTGCTCTGGTGGCAGGGCTCGGCCCCAAAGAATTACCGGGGCCGATGTTCTTGCCCGCAGGGCGATCCACCCCCACCGAAGGTGGCGCCTCCCGCGTAGGGGGTCTTCGTCTTTCATCAGTCAGCGAGCCGTGAGTCGCTTGCATTACGATGGCGCCATGTTGAAAGCCTCCCTCACGCGCATCGTGTCTCTGCTCTCCTTAGCCTTGCTCTCTACCCCGGCCAGCCACGCCCAGCCGGCTCCGCATCTTTCGGTCGCCATCGTCGGCCTGGTCCATGGACACGTCCAGGGCTGGTTTGCGGGGCTTCGGGATCACCCCGAGGTCGAGCTCGTCGGCGTCGCAGAGCCGGACCCTGCGCTGCGGGCGCGCTACGCTCAGCAATACCACCTCCCCGTCACTATCTTCTTCGCGAGCGAAGCGGAGATGCTCCAGCACACGCATCCGCAGGCGGTGCTGGTCTACACCTCGATCGCCGGCCACCGCGCGGCGATCGAGCAGGCGGCGCGGCTGCACATCGCCTCCATGGTCGAGAAGCCGTTGTCGACGACCTATGCGGACGCGCTGGCGATCCAGAAGGCGTCGGAGGAGTACCACGTGCCGGTGCTGGTGAACTACGAGACCACCTGGTATCGCTCGAACACCGCCGCCGCCAAGCTCCTGTGGAGCGGCCAGATCGGCGGGCTGCGCAAGCTGGTGGTGCACGACGGCCACGAAGGGCCGAAGGAGATCGGCGTGGGCCCGGAGTTCCTCAACTGGCTCACCGATCCCAAGGAAAACGGCGCGGGCGCCCTGTTCGACTTCGGCTGCTACGGGGTCGACCTCGCGACCTGGCTGATGCACGGGCAGGCGCCGATCAGCGTGACCGCGGTGACCCAGACCGACAAGCCGGACGTCTACCCGAAGGTCGACGACGACGCGACCATCATCCTGCGCTACCCGCAGGCACAGGCGATTGTGCAGGGATCGTGGAACTGGCCCTTCAGCCGCAAAGATATGGAGGTGTACGGGGCGACGGGCTACGTCGACACGGTGGCAGCCGATGGCCTGCGGGTGCGTCTGCCGGGTGAAAAGGTCGAGCAATCGCAAGCTGCCGCGCCGCTACCAGGTTCTGAGGACTCGGCGCTGCACTATCTAGGAGCCGTGCTGCGCGGTGAGGTCACGCCCAAGGGCGATCTGAACGCACTCGACACCAACATGACGGTGATGAAGATTCTCGATGCCGCTCGCGAGTCGGCGCGAACCGGCAGGACGATCGAGCTGCGCTAGTCAGTCGACCAGCGAAATTTTATCGCCGACCCGCACCTCGCCTTCGGTAAGCACGGCGGCGTACACGCCCGCGCAGCGCTCGTGGGCCCCGGCAACGTGGCGTATCAGCGCCGGAGCTGCTTCGGCTGTGTCCGGGTCAAGGGTGATCATCTTGCAGCGGGGATCCCGCTCGACGACCGAGAGCACGGCCGTCTCGCCGATCTTCAGGGTGCGGCCGACGAAGGTGTCTTCGAGAAAACCGGACTCGCCTGCAAAATCGGCATAGATGTTGGCGCGAAAGCGACGCTTGTCGACCGTTGTGCCGGTCTCCCGCGCCAGCTGGGCGGCGGTCTGGATCGAGAAGAGCGAAATCGGCTGCGCATCTGACAATGCAGCCTCGGAACGCAGCAGCGAGAGCACCGGGGCCCGCGATAGCCCTTCACCGAGCAGGTCGAGCAGCCGCGGGGAGTCGATCGCCAGCCGCTCACCTTCCGCAGTCTCGACCACAACTCCAGCCTCGGTAAGCAGCGGGCGATAGAGCAGCATGCGCTGCTGCGCACGCCCCGTCAGGTAAGGAAAGGATTCGGGCGCCGCTGAACTGAGCACCGCATACCGGCGGTCGCCCGCCATGCCGCCCGCGCCCAGCCATGCCGAGGGCAGCTGCTCACCGCGCATGCTTTTGACCGGGTAACGCCACAGGCTATCAACATGTCCTACGCGGGTCATCTCTGGTAACCATCGGCAGCGATTGCGGCCTCCATCACCATCTTCCGGGATACGCTCGGAGAAGTGTGGGAGAGCGCGTGGCAAAAAGCCCCGAGCGACTGAGCACGTTCACCCGGCGCGAATTTGTCGCAAACGCGCTGGCTGCCTCCCTCGCGCCGACGATTCTTGCTCAAACCGTGCCCGCCGCACCCTCCTACGACTCCGTCCGCGGCGTCAACTCGCTCCGCGCTCACGCTGAGGCACGGGGTCTGCTGATCGGCGCCGCAGTCAACACCGGCATGCTGCGCACGGACCCCCTCTATCCAAAAGTCCTCGCCGAACAGTACAACCTCGCGGTCGCCGAGAACGCCATGAAGTGGGCAGCCCTGCGTCCCGCTCCGGACCGCTTCGACTTCACCGAGTCGGATGCTCTGGTCGCCTTCGCCCAGTCTCACTCCATGAAGATTCGCGGCCACAACTTCGTCTGGCACGAGGCGCTGCCCGCGTGGTTCGCCTCTACCGTGACCAGGGAGAACGCCCGGCGCTTGCTCACCGACCACATCCAGACCGTGGGACGCCGCTATGCGGGAAAGGTCCACTCCTGGGACGTGGTCAACGAGGTGCTTGATGCACACTCGACCCGGGCCGACCTTCTGCGCACGAATTCACCCTGGTTCGAGCTCCTCGGCCCCGACTACATCGGGAGCGCTTTCCGCATCGCGCGCGAAGCCGACCCGCACGCGCTGCTCACCATCAACGAATACGGTGTCGAGTACGACTCGGACGTGCCGAAGCGCAATGCGCTGCTCGCGTTGTTGAAGCGGCTCCGGGCTGAGCGGGTCCCGGTCGATGCAGTCGGCCTGCAATCTCATCTTTCGGCCGCGTCTCCTAACAAGCTTGGCACCGGCATCCGCGGCTTTGTCGATCAGGCGCACGCGCTCGGACTTAAGGTCTTCATCACCGAGCTCGACGTCAACGATGACGCCCTCGCCAGCGACGACGCGACGGCCTGCCAAGCCGCAGTAGCCGAGACTTACCGCCACTACGTCTCGGCGATGCTTCAAAAACCCGCAGTGGCCGCAATCCTCACCTGGGGCGTCACCAACAAGGCCACTTGGCTGAACACGCAGCCGTACCACCTGGCCCGTCACCCGGCCCGCAAGGAACAGCCGCTGCCCTTCGACGCCGAGTACCGCCCAACCGCGGCGTTTTTCGCCCTGCGCGATGCCATCGACAGCTCTGCTTGAGCCTCAGCCGGGCAGCGTCGCAAGGTAGGCGCGCATCGCCGCTGCGCCTGAGTCAATCAGCAGCTGCTGCCGGTCAGCCGACATCCGGAATTCGGTCGTACCATAACCGCCTACCGGGATTCTGCAGACCAGGCTTTCGTGCTCGCGAATGACGGCCAGGTCGCGACTGTCGGTCATGGTATCGATCAGCGCCGTGACCCGGTCCGCTGCCCGCAGGCGCGGCCGTCGGGTGTCGGACTCGGCAGCGCCCGGCACCGGCACGCTGCTATCCAGGTACAAGCCGAGCACAGGGTTGGCCGCCCCGGGTCCCATCACCGCCTGCACCTCCGGGTCAAAGGTGTTGAGCAACAATCCAAGCGCGAAGTTCGACAGCACCCCGCCGTCCACAAAGATCTGTGGCTTCGGCTGCATCATGTCGCGCATGCGGTATGTGCCCCAGCCCTGCTTCCAGACCATCTCTCGCCACACGAACGGGATGCTCATCGACATGCGGGCCGACTCCGCGACCGGGCAATCGGGAGCAGTGCGGTGGTTCAGCACCACCATCTCCGGCGAAGTGGTGTTCGTCGTCACCAGCGACAGGTCAGCGCCGGTCTGCTTCTGGAACTCAGCCCAGGTGATATCGGGCGCCAGGCCGCGGCCTTCGAGAGCGGACCGCATCCACGCGAGCGCCACATCTCCGGCGTAAAAGCCGCCACACTCGTTGAAGCCAAAGAGTTCGCGGTAGAGCGGATGCTTCAGCAGGTCGCGCATCAGCGGTCCCGCAAGGATGCCCGGAATGTAAGCTTCCTCAACCAGGCGCATCGTCTCGCTGTCGGCAATCTCCTGCGCGGTAAAGCTGTCGGGCGCAGGCGTGTCCATAAAGCCCGCGAAGACCGGCATCATCGCGCCGGGGACTGCGCCCGGTGAGGTGTCTGGCACCTGCCGTGTGCACTGCTCAAGCAGCTCGTCGGCAGAGTAGCCGGCCGCCGTCAACATCGCGGTGATCGCCCCAGCCGAGGTGCCTACCAGGCGGCCTGGAGTGTGTCCCGCTTTTGACAACTCCTGTAGAGCGCCGACGAACGATATGCCCTTAGCGCCGCCACCCTCAAACACCAGGTCGAACTTCGCCATCGCACCCCTCCTCGCAGAACCCGCGTTCTACTTTGCTGAGAAATAAACCAGTGTGCAAGTATCCGGTTTGTAAACGTCGCCACCGGGCCGCCGGATGCGACTGCTTGGACACCCGCCGGTGCTGTCCGGCGTTGAAACAACACTCCCATTCACCCCGCCTCGCCTCCGTCCGACCTTCCATTTGCGCCATTCGCCCTAACTCCATACGGCATAGCGACTTTCGCCATCTATGCTTTGAGAGAAGCGTCCGGGTGTCGTCACCCGGAGGGAGAGCAACAACTATGTCGATGGCCATCAAGTACGCCGAAAGAACACTGACCTTCGCAGCCAAGGGCGCGTGGTCGGTTTTCGAAAAGCTCAACAGCATCAGCCCCAACGCGAGCTTTACCCCCAAGTGGTCGGACAAGCCGCTGCTGAAGTCCTACCAGAAGGAGAAGCCGCCGCTCGGCTGGCCGCGCACCACCGATTCTCTGTGTCCCAAGTGCGTGCCTGAGATCCGCCAGCAGATCATCGATGGCAAGCTGCCGCACGAGATCCTGCTCAACGAGAAGGTCGGCGAGATCAAGGCGCAGATCATTGAGCGCGACGGCAAGATCCTGATGGTGAAGGACTGCCCCAAGCACGGCCACTTTGAAGACGTGATGTCGATCGACACCGAGTTCTTCAAACACCTCGAAGAGGTCTTTCCCGGCCGCGACATCAAGGCCCACAATGACGAGGGCCTGCACAACCACGGGACTTCGACCGTCACCCACGGCCGCGGCTCGGTCCTGACCATCGACCTGACCAACCGCTGCAACATGATGTGCGACCCCTGCTTCATGGACGCGAACCAGGTCGGCTTCGTCCACGAGCTGACCTGGGACGAGATCAAGACCATGCTCGACAACGCCATCACCATCAAGCCGCGCCGGCAGATGTCGGTTCAGTTCTCGGGTGGTGAGCCCACGCTGTCGCCCTACTTCCTCGACGCCGTCGCCTACTCGCGCCGGGTCGGCTACACCTCGGTGCAGGCTGCGACCAACGGCATCGAGTTTGCCAAGTCGAAGGAGCTCTGCCGCGCTGCTGCCGAGGCCGGCCTGCGCTACGCCTACCTCCAGTTTGACGGTATCGGCAACGCTGCCAACTCCCATCGTAAGGTGGGGAACCTGTTTGATGTGAAACTGCAGGCCATCCACAACCTGCATGAGGCTGGCGTCGACATCGTCCCGGTGACCACCATCATCAACGGCATCAACAACGAGCAGGTTGGCCGCATCATCCAGTTCGCGCTTGATAACCCGAAGCGGATCAACTTCCTCTCCTTCCAGCCGGTGTCGTTCACCGGGCGCGACGAGGCCGTCTCCGACGAGCGTCGCGAGGCGCAGCGCTACACCCTCTCGCACATGGCGCACGACGTGAAGAACCAGACTGGCCTCGGCGAGCCCACCCGCGACTGGTTCCCCATCTCCTTCATGTCGACCTTC
>CAXUND010000097.1:0-11941 GCA_964252445.1 uncultured Acidobacteriaceae bacterium
ACCCTGCGGCGCGCAAGCACGAACGATCCGAACGCCGGCGATCCGAACAAGACCAACGACGACGATCGTCCAACACTGCACAAGCGGGACGATAACAACTAGACGCTTTTTGTAGAGCGGCCGTGGCCGGGTCACGGTGGATGAAACTAGAAGTATAAAGAAAACACTGTCATCCTGAGCGAAGCGAAGGAACTTCGGTTGCCTTTGCTTTGCGACGACGAAGCGGTCTGCCCCGGCTTGTGGAGCGGAGCGAAACGGTTCACCCAGAAAAGGGATCGACGAAGCCGAAGCTGTGTGCAAACCTCGAGTCTTTCGCTACGCTCAAGATGAGGATGGTTGGGCGATGGCAATAACAACATGCCACACAGAGGCGTGAACCGGCCCATTGAAGCGGATTCTCTTCGCTACCATTGGCTCGTTGGGCGATCTCCATCCATGCCTGGGCATGGCGCTTGAGCTCAAGCGGCGCGGCTATTCTGTCACCATCGCCGCAACCGAGTTTTACCGTGCCCGGGTCGAGGCTCTTGGACTCGCGTTCCACCCCCTGCGCCCGAACTGGGATCCGACCGACTCGGCATTGATCGCGCAGTGCGAAAACCTGCGCCGCGGCCCTGAAATTCTCTTTCGCAAGCTCGTCCTTCCGCACCTTCGCGATACCTTTAACGACCTGCTCGCCGCCGCTGTCGACGCCGACCTGATGATCGCCGGAGAGATGGTCTACGCCGCCCCGCTGGTTGCGGAGAAGCTCAACCTGCGGTGGGTTTCGGCGATCCTTTCGCCCTGCTCCTTCTTCTCCGCGCACGATCCTTCGCTGCTGGTCACCGCGCCCGAGCTGATGCTGCTGCGCAACGCCGGCTGGAGAATCAACCGCGCTGTGCTCGACGTGGCCCGCGCGGCGACGCGCCACTGGTGGGCGCCCGTGCGCCAGTTTCGCCGCGATCAGGGACTCAATCCCGACTGCGATCCATTCGCCAAAGACAAGTTCTCCGCGCAGCTGGTGCTGGCCCTGTTCTCGAAGGCTCTGGCCGCGCCGCAGCCCGACTGGCCGTCGCACACGATCGAGCCCGGCTTCATCTTCTACGACCATCATCGCGATGACGCAAGCACGGGCTCTGCGCTGCATCAATTTTTCGCGACCGGCGAGGCGCCCATTGTGTTCACCCTGGGATCGACAGCGGTGCATCATGCAGGCGACTTCTTCGCCCACAGCGCGGAGGCGGCGCGCAGACTCGGCCGCCGCGCTATCCTGCTCGGCGCGCCGTCCGCCGCCAGTTATGCATCGGGCGATGTTATATGCCTGCCGTACGCCCCGTACTCGCAGGTATTTCCGCACGCGTCGGTGATCGTGCATCAGGGCGGTTCGGGCACGACCGGCCAGGCGCTGCGTGCCGGACGCCCGCAACTGATCGTTCCCTTTGGATGGGACCAGCCCGACAACGGCGCGCGGGTCGAGCGGGCGGGCGCGGGCTTGTGCGTGGCCAAAGCAAGCTACACAGGAGAAAAAGCGGCAGCGGCGTTGACGCGCCTCACCCGGGAGACGGCCTTTGCCGAAAGAGCAGCGCACTTGCGCGAGATCGTTCACAGTGAAAATGGAGTAGCCGCAGCCTGCGATGCGATTCTGCAGGTATCTTGATACGCGTCGAGCTCTCCGCCACATCGAATGATTATGAGTTCAGCCTCTTCTCTCACGGAAGTCACGACCGTCCGCTTTCCATTCGACAATACTTATGCGCGGCTGCCGGAGCGTTTCTACGCCCGGGTGAACCCGACCCCCGTTTCTGCTCCGCGCCTGATCAAGCTCAATGTTCCTTTGGCGGAGCACCTCGGTCTTGATCCGGAGGCACTCGCGACTGCCGAGGGGGTCGAGATCCTCGCCGGCAACCGCGTGGCCGCAGGGTCGGAGCCGCTGGCGCAGGCCTATGCCGGGCACCAGTTCGGCGGCTTTGTGCCACAGCTCGGCGACGGCCGGGCGAACCTGCTCGGCGAGGTGGTTGGTCGCGACGGCAAACGCTATGACCTCCAGCTCAAGGGCTCCGGGCCGACGCCCTTTTCGCGCCGCGGCGATGGGCGGGCGGCCATCGGTCCGGTGCTGCGCGAATACATCGTCAGCGAGGCAATGACCGCCCTGGGAGTGCCTTCAACCCGCGCGCTGGCAGCAGTGACAACGGGCGAACGGGTTCTGCGTGAGCGGGTGCTTCCGGGCGCCGTGCTGACGCGTGTGGCAGCCAGTCATCTGCGGGTCGGAACCTTTGAGTATTTTGCCGCACGGCGCGATGTGGAAGCGATCCGGGTGCTCGCCGACTATGCCATCGCCCGCCACTATCCTGAGATTGCGCCGCCGCGCCGCTACCGCGCTTTTCTTGATGGCGTGGTGAGCCGCCAGGCGCGGCTGGTCGCGCAGTGGATGATGATCGGCTTTATCCATGGAGTGATGAACACCGACAACACCTCCATTTCCGGCGAGACCATTGACTTTGGCCCCTGCGCGTTTATGGAGGCCTACAATCCCCAGCAGGTCTTCAGCTCGATCGATTACCAGCGCCGCTACGCCTACGGCAACCAGCCGTGGGCCATGCACTGGAACCTGACGCGACTGGCCGAGTCGCTGCTGCCGCTGCTGGTGGACGAAGAGGGAAGCGAGGAGGCCGGGTTCGCCTCTGCAAGCGAGGCCCTTGCTGCGTGGGGGACTCAGTTCGAGGCAGCCTTCGCAGCCGGTCTTGGGCGCAAGCTCGGCTTCGCGTCGCAGTGTGAGGGAGACAGGGACCTGGCCGCAGACCTGCTCACGCGCATGGCTGCCGGTCGCGTGGACTTCACCCTGTTCTTCCGGCGGCTTTGCCACGCTGCTGAAGGCCCGGCTGGTGATGCAGGTGTACAGGCTCTGTTTGCCGACTCGGCGGAGTACGACGCGTGGGCTGTCAGGTGGCGCCGCCGTCTTGAAGACGAGCCATGGCCAGAGCGCGCGGCGGCTATGCGGCTCGCGAATCCGGCGGTCATCCCGCGCAATCACCTGGTGGAAGCCGCGCTGAACGCGGCCGCCGAGCAGAACTTCGAGCCGTTCGAGCGCTTGTTGGACGCGGTGGTGAGGCCGTACGAAGATCGCCCGGAGGGTGATCTCTACACCACGCCGGCGCGCCCGGAGGAGTGTGTGACACAAACTTTCTGCGGAACCTGAGAGCCGACTACCGCCGCTGGCCGATCATCCGCAGCACGATGAAGAATGCCAGACCGATCACCAGCAGCTTTAGCATCTCCGGCACTTTGCCAGGATGGCCGCGTGTAGCCGTTCGCGCAGGCCCGCCGGCAGGTCGTAGATCTCGTGCGAGCGGTAGACCTCGATAGTCTTCCGCGTCGTCGAGACAGTAATGGTGCAGTGCTCGCAGGCGCCCATGTGCTCTTCGCAGGCGGTGCGTACATCAGCGCCGTCAAGTGTGTCATCGAGCAGGTCATCCAGGTGGACGAGAAACTCCGTGCAGGTCACTTCGCACCATCCACGTTCTTCTTACGGAAGTAGCGATTCAGCCGCTCTCTCAATTGCAGCCGCGCACGCAAAAGCCGCGACTTGACCGCGGGCACACTCAATCCAAGCGTTTCTGCCGTCTCTTCGGTTGACAGCCCTTCCACATCGCGCAGCACAAAAACCACTCGGAAGCCCGGCGGCAGGCCGTTTACCGTGCGCCTGAGAATGTCGGCTAATTCCGACTGTCCGTACTGCTGTTCGGGATCCGGTCCCCAGTCGGCCAGCTCCCGCGGCATCGACCCTTCTTCAGTCTGGATGTCTTCGTCGATCGACACCATCTTGCCGGTGCGCCGTTTCCTCAGCCGCATCAGCGACTCGTTGACCGCGATGCGCACCAGCCAGGTGTAAAACTTGGAGTTGCCCTGGAACTGGTTCAACTTCTCGTACGCCTTGAGAAAGGCGTCCTGCACCACATCTTCCGCGTCTTCCCGGTTCTGCGTAATGTGCTGCGCGATGCGAAAGACCTGGCGATCGTACTGCTTCACCAGCTTCTCAAAGGCCTGCACGTCGCCACCCTTCGCCAGCTCCACGAGCCGGACGTCAGGGTGAACCTCTGCAGAAATCACTACCGGACCGCTTACCACGGGGTTGACCACCGCGGGCACGGGCACTACATTCGCTGTTGCCAATGGTGTCTTCCCTGCAGATTGGATACGCGGATTGTCAGGGGGGTTCAGGAATTCGACCTCGTCGGAATGTGTCGCGGCAGCCGCCCGACTCTCCCGATACTAAACCCGCCTGTCAACGGGAACAAAGGCTGGGTAGCGACACTGCTCCTAAAGACCTTGAACCGACAGGATCGGTTTCAAGATCGCTGCAGACGGAACAATACCGGCTCGCTCCCGAGAATGTGATTTCAAAAGACAGGGGATACTCTGGCCTTTTCGCCCAGATTGCGGAACAATGATGGTGTCGCGTGGGGGGGCTCCGCCCAGAGGCGTGATGAAGCGCAGAGAGTTTATACGTTGTAGCGCCATGTCGATTGCGGCCAACTGGGCCATGCAGAGCGCATGGTCGAGTCCGAAGCCGAAGACGGTCCTCGTCCTGGGCGGTACCGGCTTCCTCGGCCCGGCGACGGTTCGTTGCCTCCTGGATCGCGGCTACCGGGCCACACTCTTTAACCGCGGGCTGAGTAGTCCCGAGCTGTTTCCATCATTGGAGAAACTTCGCGGCAACCGCGATCCAAAGCTGCGTGACCTTGTCGCGCTTGAAGGCGACCGTCGATGGGACGCCGTTATCGACGTGTGGCCGCAGGAGCCAGACATCGTGGAAGCTACCGCCACACTGCTCGCGCAACGCACAGATCATTACCTATACGTCTCCTCGATCGCAGCCTATGACGGGTACCCTGATCCGGGAATGAATGAAAACTCACCCACGCGGCCCTGGGGCTCTGCCGGCGAGGCCTACGGGATCAACAAGGCGGAAAGCGAACGGCGCCTTCAGCGCACAGCAGGTACCAAGCTGACGCTTGTGCGTCCTGGCCCTATCAAAGGAGATCGCGACGGCGGCCCCGACCTGGTCACGTGGCTGATGCGAGCACGCAGTGGAGGCCGGCATATCGGACCTGGGGATGGCTCTGATGCGGTCGAGCTGGTGGATGTGAAGGATGTAGCGACCTTCCTCGTCGACTGTGTGGAGAACCGGCGCCTCGGCGCCTGGAATCTTACGGGAAAGCCGATGAGTTTTCGCGACTTCCTTGCTGCCTGCAATGCGATCACGCGATCAACCGCCGAGTTCCTCTGGATACCTCACGACTTCCTCACGAGTCATGGGCTCAAGACCGATTTCGAACTGAAGATGTATGCCGCCAATTTTCCTTTCTGGCGTCCGGAGCCGCAGCTCAGGAACATCTTTCGCATCAGCAGTTCAAAGGCTTTCAACGTTGGGTGGAAGACTCGACCATTAGCCGACACGGCCCACGATTGCATGTCCACCTTTGGTGTCTTACAAGGCACTTCCTCAAAGTGGCGGGATTACCTCGATCCATCCCGGGAGCAGGCCGTCCTGGAGCAGTGGGTGCAAGGCAAACACGCTTCCCAGCTAAGCTGAGGGAATGCCGCTTGCAGTGAGGGATGCTTCCTGGATCGGCGAAGACTGAGTAGCCGGCCTAGCTGATTCAGGTCTTGCGCACTCGGTTGACGCCTCTCCAACGTTTTCTCTACTCGTCCAACCTGCTGGGTACTTTTGAGTGTCCGGGCTTTTGCGCTAGTGCGATTCGCGCAACATCGCCGCACCGTTTCGGCTTACAGTTTCAAGAGGAGTATGACCATGTTGAAGAGCCGTTTCGCGGCCATTCTCTCTCGTTTGCTGACTTTGTCTCTGCTGTGCACGACCTTGATGCCTGGCGCCTTGGCTGCCGCGGCGAAGAAGAAGCACCCGTCGACTGCGGGATCGAAGACAGCCGCGCATACCAGGCAGATAGCCGTGCGCGGCAGAGCCGGCCGGAGCCGCCGCGCGGTCATCGTGCAGCGCCGCGGACACCACCGCGTGCTCTCGGCCAAGGCACGCGCGAAGACTCTCAAGATCCAGCAGGCTTTTGTGGCCTCCTCCCAGCTCAGGCCCATGGCCCAGCAGCTGGGGAACTACCGCAGCCCCGCCGCCTATGTGGGCGTCGAGGCCTATGCACGCGCGCACACCGGTGAGGCTGCTTCGGCCGCGTACCTGGCGCTCGGCCACGCCTACCTGCTCGACAAACGTTTCCCGGAGGCGCTGACTGCGCTGCACTCGGCCGCTGCGCAAGGCCAGTCCCTCGACGACTACATCGACTACTTCGCCGCCCAGGCTGACCTCCAGTCGAACCAGCTTGCTGCCGCCGACACCATCCTCAGCAGCTTCCCGCAGAAGTACCCCGACTCGATCTTCAATCCCAGTATCCCGGTGCTCGAAGCCAACCTCTACCTGCAGCAGGGGGATGCCCAGGCTGCGCTGCGCGTGCTGAAGGCGCACGCGGGCGAGCCAGTCGCAAACAAGGGCGACTACACCCTGGCCATGGCGCGCGCTGAACAGCTGGCCGGCCAGACTGCCGAGGCGAACGATCTCTTCCGCAAGACCGTCTTCGGCTACCCGCTCTCAAATGAGGCCACCATCGCCAAGGCACAGCTGGTCCAGGCCGGCATCTGGCAAACCCTGCCCGCGGATGAACGCCGCCGCCACGCAGATACCCTCTACAACGCCGGCCGGTTCTCGGACTCGGCAGAGGAGTTCCACCAGCTGGCTGCTGATCCCAGCACCAACCCGTCCGAGCGCAGCGCGCTGATGGTTGCTGCTGCCAGCTGCGACTTCAAGCTGAAGCGCCTTTCAAAGGAAGAGCTCGACCGCATCCCCGACTCAAGCGACGAGACCGGAGCGCACCGGCTCTACCTGCTGATGGAGGTCGCGCGCTCGAACAACGACACCCTGACGCAGGCATCGCTTGTCGACCAGCTCCGCAGTCGTTTCCCGGAGAGTAGCTGGCTCTCTGAGGCGCTCTACTCAAGCGGCAATATGTACCTGCTGCGCAAGGATTTCCCCACCGCGATTACCTACTATCTCGACCAGGCCAAGCGCTTCCCGCACTCGACCAACGCGCCCGCGGCGCACTGGCGCGCGGCATGGCTCAATTACCGGATCAGGGACTACTCGGACGCCGCCCGTCTGATGGACGAACAGATTGCTCTCTTTCCCGGTGGCAAGGAGATCCCGGCAACCCTTTACTGGCGGGGCCGTCTGTACATGGACCAGGAGCGCTCGCCGGCCATGGCCGCGACCTACTTCTCGACCGTCGCGCGGGTCTACCAGCACTACTACTATGCTGCAATCGCGCGCCAGCGCCTCACGTCGCTGGGCACTGTAACCCCCGCCGTTGTCAACGTACTCGACAACATGCAGCCGGAGCCGATCCCAACGCTCACCGAAGACGTGCCTGATGACGATCCGCACCTCGCGAAGGCGCACCTGCTGGCGAATGCCGGGCTGAACGATTTTCTCTCGCAGGAGATCCACGCCGCCGAAGGCTCTGACGGCTGGGGCGCGCTGGCCGAGGCCAAGCTCTACGCGTCGTTTGGCGAAGCCTACAGGGCCATGCGCTCGCTCAAGCGGGCGCTGCCCTTCTACACCTCTGCACCGATTGAAGCCTTACCGCTCGCCTACTGGCGCATCCTCTTCCCGCAGGATTACTGGTCGACGATCAAGGAAGAGTCGGCGCGCAACGGGCTCGACCCCTACATGGTCGCCTCGCTCATCCGCCAGGAATCGGAGTTCAACCCCCGCGCTCGCTCCTTCGCGAATGCCTATGGCCTGATGCAGCTGCTCCCTTCCGTAGGGCGCGAGATGGCGCGGCACGAGGGCATCTCGCACTTTGAGACTGACGCGCTGCTTGACCCGGCGACCAACATCCGCCTGGGAACGGCCTATCTGAAGCAGACGCTCGACAAGTTCGGTAACCAGCCGGAGTACGCCTTCGCCGCCTACAACGCCGGAGACAGCCGCGTGGTCGACTGGCGGGCGGCGGGCAGCTTTACCGGTATCGACGAGTTTGTGGAATCCATCCCCTTCACCGAGACCCGCGACTACGTGCAGGCGATCCTGCGCAATGAGCAGGTGTATCGCGCGCTCGACCACGTGCAGGCCGCGGCGCCGGTCACCGCGCCGGCCGTCCACACGGTTGCGGCTAGCGCTGTTACGCCGCAGGGCTCGCGCTAAGACGGCTGCGTTCTCCTCTGTTTTCAGAGCAAGACTTCGGCCGTGGTGCGCCTGTAAGGCGGATCATTCCCGCTCGCGTGCAATCGTTCCAGCGCTGCATGTGCGAGGATCACTCCGCCCACACCCAGCCGTCTGCACCGGCGAACCATCGCGTTGTGCCTAGCGCGAAGAGAGCTGCACTTCGAGCTGCGTGTCCTTCGGGAAGGTCACCGTGTGGCCTCGCGCAATAAAGCGGAAGTAGACAGATTTGGCGAACCCATATGCTCCGAAGCCGGTGGCCACGGCAGGGCTTGCCGCCGTCAGCGCTACCACCCTGGCTACCAGGCCAAAGCCGTTTGCGGCGACCACCTGCGTGCCCGCGCCCCCGTCGTCATCCTGCCCGTGCGCGGCTAGCAGTCCCAGCAGCAGCGGAGCCACAAAGCGATTCTTGTCCGGCTGCGCCTTCACGTCGCCTTCCCCATCCACGCTCAGGTTTTCGTTCTTGCTTCCCTCGGCGCCGGTCACCGTGCCACGCATCTTCTCCGCCTGCTGGCCGGGCGGCCGGATGCCGCGAAAGGTGAACTGCAGCTGCCCGTTGCGTGCAAACGAACGAGCCGCCTTGGCCCGCAGCACTTCGCCATCAAGCTCCGTACCCTCGGGCAGCAGCAGGTTCTGGTGCTCGTCGAAGAGCGGCTGAGTGAGGAGCGCAACCACCGGGTCGCCGTGCCGCGCGGACTGCGAATCAAGCGCCGTGATCAGCCTTGCCTTCACGATGGCGTCCGGCGGCAGCCCGCTCGTGAGCGCCACATCCTGGACATGCGCAATCGGCCGGGGCCCGCGCGCTACCATCACCGGCGCGTCCAGGTCCGCTACGAACTGCGTGCCCTTCCAGATGCGCTGCGGGTGGTAGGGCAGCTGGCTGTAGAAGAAGCGCAGCGCCCGCTGCCCCTTATCCGGGCCGAAGACGGTTTCCTTGACGCTGCTGACCCGATCACTCACCATGCTGGTCAGGCGCCTGCGCGCGGTGTTCTTCGGCTGGGCCACGAAGCGGACCAGCGTCGTCTGCCGCTGCTCGGCGGTACTCCTCAGGCTAAGCACGGTCTGGCCGGACCGGACGCGGTCGAAGGTCACCACAGGAAGGTGCTCGGGAGTGAGATCGCCGTTCAGGCGTGCCCGCGTGCGTACACCAGGCTCCGCCGGCGCCAGGTCCGTTACCACTCCTTCAACCAGGGCGCCGCGCGCCAGGACCTCGCGATCGTACACCCACACCGGCTCGGTGAGGACGCCCTCGACCCTCTCGCCCATCCGCAACGGAACGGAACGCGTGGTCGTTACGTGGAGCGGTGCACCCTTTGGAATGGCAAGCGGCTGCTGTGCCTCGGCAACTGCCCCGCCTGCCGAAACCGCGGCTGCGGCGAGCAGCAGTACCGGGCCGGGCCGGAGCCACGCCGTCCCCGAATGCATGTGCTGTGCAGGAAAATTCATCCATCTGGTCCGAAGCTGCGAGTTGCCAACTGGTTACTTCAGTCTAAGCCAGACCCGTCCCGGATAGATAGATGAACGCGTTCGGCTCATGGCGAAGGAGCAACACGGTGGCGGCGCATCTCTCCCAATGGGAAGATAAGACGATGGACTCTTCGGCGATGCAGTTCGTGGACCTGAAGGCGCAGTACCGAGCTATCCAGTCCGAGGTAGACGCGCGTATTCACGCGGTCCTGGAGCACGGCCAGTACATCCTCGGTCCCGAAGTCGCTGAACTAGAAGCCGCGCTGGCCGCCCGCGTCGGGGCCAGGCATTGCATCAGCTGCTCAAGTGGCACCGACGCGCTGCTGATGGCGCTGATGGCGCTCGGGATCGGCGACCGCCGCACCTCCGCGCCGGAAGAAGTCATCACCTCGCCCTTCACCTTCTTCGCCACCGGCGAAATGATCGCGCTGCTCGGCGCGGTGCCGGTCATGGTCGACATCGATCCGGTCACCTACAATCTCGACCCCCGGCTGATCGAAGCCGCGATCACGCCTCGCACCCGCGCCATCATGCCCGTCTCGCTCTACGGCCAGCCTGCGGACATGGACGCTATCAACAAGATCGCCGAGCGGCACGGCTTGCCGGTGATCGAAGACGCCGCCCAGAGCTTCGGCGCGCTCTATCGCGGACGCCATTCCTGCGCGCTGTCAACCATCGGCTGTACCAGCTTTTTTCCTTCGAAGCCGCTCGGCTGCTACGGCGACGGCGGCGCCTGCTTTACCTCGGATGACGCGCTCGCGCAAGCAATGCGTGAGCTGCGCAACCACGGGCAGCAGGCGCGCTACCGGCACACACGCATCGGCATCAATGGCCGACTCGACACCATCCAGGCAGCGGTGCTGCTGGCCAAGCTGCCCGTCTTCGACAGGGAACTGGTCGCCCGGGCAGAGGCTGCGGATGCCTACACCGCTGCGCTCCAGCACACCGTCGCGACGCCGCGCCTCGCGCCCGGCAACACCAGTCCCTACGCGCAGTACACCATTGAGGTTGACGAGCGCGACGCTGTCGTTGCGTCGCTTGCCGCAGCGGGAATACCCACTGCGGTCCACTACCCAGTGCCCATGCACGAGCAGCCGGTGTTTGCTCATCTCGGCGTAGAGCGCGGGAGCCTGCCGCATGCCGAGCGCGCCGCAGCCCGTGTGCTGAGCCTGCCCATGCATCCTTATCTCACGCCTCCGCAGATCACTGAGATCGCCGCGGCTGTAAAGGCGGCGGTCGGTGCGGCCTCTGCAGTTCTGACGCGAACGTAAGGGTCACATACACAAATGTAACCAGAGATATCGTTGACTTCACACCCGGGCGGCGGAACAATCGGCCTAGCAGACCCTGTTAATTCAGATACCTGCTGGAGCGTATCGCAAGATGACGCTGCAAGCTCACCTTCCCGGCCACGTTCAAACCTGTCAAAGCCACAAGAGTCTGTCCGACGGTTCAACTCTAGGTACCGGCGCCATTCCATTCGCGAAGCTCCGTGCTTCGGCAGGCGCGCTATGACAAACTGGAAGTACACAACCACCTGATTTCCCCAGATGTTCCACGAAGCCGTTTAGTCAGAAGACTGAAACGCGAGGAGAGACGGACATGGCCACAGAGCTGCAGACACTCGATGCGTGGATCCCCGAACAGATGGAGCCCGGCACACTGTTTGTACTGGAGAACGCCGGCACCATGGGCGAGGCGACCAACCCCTACTGGGCGGTGCTCTCCTGCCCCAGTTGCGGCGTCATGGGATTGATCACGCGGAGCCAGTTCGCAGGATCAGAGTCAATGATCTGCGGTTCGCACACCTGCTCCGCCGAGTACTTTCTGGACGAGGACGAGATTCGTTATCGCAAGCCGCACTAGCGCCCGCTGTACTCTTCGTCAGACACCTGCTCCAGCCAGACGACGTTCACGCCCGCGTCGTCTGTCTCCTGGATGGCCAAATGCACGAAGGTTCTGTCCGCCGCCGCCCCGTGCCAGTGCAACTCATTCGCTTCAATCCACACGCTGTCGCCCGCACGCAGGATCTCTGGCGGGCATCCATGTAACTGGATGCGGCCAACCCCCGAAACAACATAGAGCGCTTGTCCTCGCGGATGCGTGTGCCAGGCGGTGCGCGCACCGGGCGCAAAGGTGACGCGCGTTGAAGACAGGTGCGACGGCTCGTTGCCGGTGACCACCGGGTCGATCCACACGGTACCGGTAAACCAGGCTTGGGGGCCGGAACGCGTCGGGCGCTCTACTTCGGAGGTA
>CAXUND010000098.1:0-11920 GCA_964252445.1 uncultured Acidobacteriaceae bacterium
CGAACCTTCGCTGCACGATCGACGTGCGAAATCCACTCTGGGTTCGCTTCATCGGATGGTTCAATGCCACCAATTACTGGATTCGGCAACACCTGATCGAAGAGACACAAGGCTTCGCCCGCGACCTGACTTGCAAAGGATCCCACAACGTCGTGCAAGAGGAGTAACAGAGATTAGTCCCGCTATGTCGCATTGTCGGCAGTCTCCCGTGGAACGAGACGGTGTGAAACACCGGAGCGGTACGAGGTACCGCTCCGAAAAACACCTGAAGCGTGGACCGAAAGCTTTAGCTCAGGCTGCAGGGCGCGTGTCTACTGCACGGCGCCCTGCTGGGCTGCCAGGCCGCGCAGCACGAACTGCAGGATGCCTCCGTGCTCGTAGTAGAGAATCTCCTGCGGCGTGTCGATGCGGACGGTTGCGCGAAAGCTCTTCACGCTGTCGTCCGGCGCCGTCGCCTTGACGGTCAGCGTGCGGCCGCCGACGAAGCGGTTCGCCAGCAGTGTCTCAAGCCCGACAAAGTCGAACACCTCCTCGCCGCTCAGCCCGAGCGAATCAACCGACTCACCCGCGGCGAACTCGAGCGGCAGGATGCCCATGCCGACCAGGTTGGAGCGATGGATGCGCTCGTAGCTTTCGGCGATCACCGCGCGCACGCCGAGCAGCTTCGGTCCTTTAGCCGCCCAGTCGCGGGACGAGCCGGAGCCGTACTCCTTGCCCGCAAGCACCACCAGGGGTATGCCGCGCTCGGCGTAGATCACCGACGCGTCGTAGATGCTGGTCGGCGTGCCCTCGGGCAGCAGACGGGTGACGCCGCCTTCGGTTCCGGGCGCGAGCCGGTTGCGCAGGCGCACGTTGGCGAAGGTGCCCCGAACCATCACCTCGTGGTTGCCGCGGCGCGAGCCATAGGAGTTGAAGTCGGCGGGCTTGACCCCGTGCACGGCAAGGTACACCCCCGCGGGCGAGGCCGGCTTGATTGAGCCGGCCGGCGAGATATGGTCGGTGGTGACCGAGTCCCCGAGCACGGCCAGCACCCGCGCGCCGACGATATCGCATACCGGTGCGGGGCGGGCCTCCATGCCGTCGAAGTAGGGCGCTTTGCGGATGTAGGTGGAGTCCGGCTCCCAACCGTAGGTCTCCCCTTCGACAAAGCGAAGCTGCTGCCAGTTGTGGTCGCCCTCCGACACCTTCGCGTATTCGCTGGTGAAGCTCTCGGTCACGAGCGAACTGGCGATAGCGTCCGAGACTTCCTTCTGGGTCGGCCAGATGTCCTTGAGATAGATCGGCTGATTGTCCGGTCCGCGGCCCAGCGGTTCGTTTTGCATGTCGTGGTCGATGCGGCCGGCGAGCGCGTAGGCGACTACCAGAGGCGGCGACATCAGGTAGTTCGCGCGAACGTCGGAGTTGATCCTGCCTTCGAAGTTGCGGTTGCCGGAGAGCACCGAAACCGCCACCAGCTGGTGGTCGTCAATGGACTGCGCGACGTCGGCCGGCAGCGCCCCCGAGTTGCCGATGCAGGTGGTACAGCCGTAGCCGACGACGTTGAAGCGCAGCGCGTCGAGGTAGGGCAGCAGACCGGCGCGCTTGTAGTAGTCGGTTACCACGCGGGAGCCGGGCGCGAGCGAGGTCTTGACCCAGGGCGGCACGCGCAGACCTTTCTCTACCGCTTTCTTCGCGACCAGTCCCGCCGCCACCATGACCGAGGGGTTCGAGGTATTGGTGCAGCTGGTAATGGCGGCGATCACGATCGAGCCGTGGTCGAGGTAGCGATCGGGATCGACGCCGAAGCGCTCAGTAACCGTGCGCGCATATGCCGGGGAGATGACCCCCAGCCGCGGTGCGGTGACGGTCACCCCGTTCTCGTCTTCGTCACAGCGCACCGGCACGCCCGGCTCTTTTTCGGCGATGGTGCTGAGCGTGTCGCCGCTGGCCGACGCGTGGCCGCCTTCACCCTCCCACCGCTGCGCCTGGCGGACGCCGAACTTGCCCGCTTTGGGCGAGATGAGCGACGGCAGCTGTTTGCGGAAGCCCTCGGCCGCATCCCTGAGCAGCACCCGGTCCTGCGGGCGCTTGGGCCCGGCCAGGCTGGGCTCGACGGTCGAGAGGTCGAGCGCGATGGTCTGGGTGTACTCGGCTTCGGGGGTGTCGTCGGTGCGGAACAGGCCCTGCGCCTTGTAGTAGGCCTCGACCAGCGCGATCTGCCGGGCGCTGCGGCCGGTCAGCTTGAGGTAGCGCAGCGTTTCGTCATCGACCGGGAAGATGCCGCAGGTGGCGCCGTACTCGGGCGCCATGTTGGCGATGGTGGCGCGGTCGGCCAGGGTGAGCTCAGAGAGCCCGGCGCCGTAGAACTCGACAAACTTGCCGACGACGCCGAGCTTGCGCAGCATCTCGGTGACGGTGAGGACGAGGTCGGTGGCGGTCGCGCCCTCCCTGAGCCGGCCGCTCATCTTGAAGCCGACCACCTGCGGGACCAGCATGGAGACCGGCTGGCCGAGCATGGCCGCCTCGGCCTCGATGCCACCGACGCCCCAGCCGAGCACGCCGAGTCCGTTGATCATGGTGGTATGAGAGTCGGTGCCGACCAGGGTGTCGGGATAGGCCGTCTGGCCTTTGGTAAAGACCACCCGGGCGAGGTGCTCGAGGTTGACCTGGTGACAGATGCCCATGCCCGGGGGCACGGCCGAGAAGTTGTCGAACGCAGACTGGCCCCACTTGAGGAAGGCGTAGCGCTCGCGGTTGCGGTCAAACTCAAGCAGTGAGTTGAGATTGTAAGAGCCGACCGTGCCGTACTCGTCGACCTGCACCGAGTGGTCGATGACCAGCTCGGCCGGCTGCAGGGGGTTGATCTTCTCGGGGTCGCCGCCGAGCCCGCGCATGGCGTCGCGCATGGCGGCCAGGTCGACAATGGCGGGGACGCCGGTGAAGTCCTGCATGAGGACGCGCGCCGGCATAAAGGCGATCTCGCGCGAGGGCTCGGCGGACGGCTGCCAGTTCGCGAGGAAACGGATGTCGTCGGCGGTCACGCTGACGCCGTCTTCGCGGCGCAGCAGATTTTCGAGCAGGATGCGCAGCGAGTAGGGCAGGCGCTCAAGCGCGACACCGTGCGCGGCGAGGGCGTCGAGGCGATAGATTTCATAGGTCTGTTCTTCCGCGCCTGCCTGGGGGCGCAGCTGGGCGCGGCTGCCAAAGCTGTTCTGGCTCACGATCAATCTCCTTCTTGTCTGCGGTGCTGAGAAATTTTCGGCCTGAGCGTCAGGCCGGGCGCGCTGCGCGGGAATGGATGCGTCCGCGATCCCGCCGGCCGCGACGATAGCGGCGCAGGCGGATGGGGAGAAAACAGGCTGCCATGGGCCTACATTCTAGCGCTCCGCAGCCACTCGTGTCCGCGACCCTGCGTGTCAGGAGAGAACAGGTTGGTTACGCCGAATCATCGGGTGCATCTCCGGGCAGTGACTCGCCGTCTACCTAGCCAAAGATGCGCAACCTGGTCTACATCCTGCTGCTGCTCGCGAGCAGCGCGCCTGCCTCTCGCGAGCACGGGGTCAGCCTCCCCGCGCATCCCCTGGTGGTCGGGTACCTGCCGCAGTGGGGCCTCTACTACGATCCGCCATGGTTCATGCGAGCGCTGGTGACCAGCGGCGCAGCGAAGCTGCTCGACCAGGTGGACTATGCCCAGGGGTCCGTGGTCCACGCGCGCTGCGCGGTGGCCGATCCCAACGCGGACCTCAACTATGCCTACCCGGCGGAGAGCAGCGTGGATGGCCGCGCAGATCCGCCCTCGGGAACCGGGCTCAAGGGAGCGTTTCACCAGTTGCAGGAGCTGAAGCGCCTTTTTCCTCATCTGCGGGTGCTGCTATCGCTGGAGGGCAAGGCGCCCGCTTTTGCCGAGGCGGCCCAGCCGGCAAACCGCGCAGCGTTCGTCGCCTCCTGCGTCGACATGTTCGTGCGGGGGCGCCTGGCGCCGGGGATGGACGCCCCGGGCCTGTTCGACGGCTTTGACATTGACTGGGAGTACCCGCATGCGGAGGATGCGGCCAACTTCGTCGCGTTGCTGGCGGAGTTCCGGCGCCAGCTGGACGCGCTGGGGGCCAAGCGGCGGCTGGGGCTGACCATCGCCTCCGGCCCCAGCCCACGCATGGACAGCGGTGCGGACTGGCCGCTGATCGCTGCCGCGGTGGACCACGTCGGACTGATGAACTACGACTACAACGGACCCTGGGCGAGCCGCACGGGACCTATTGCGCCGCTCTATCCGATCGGGCAACAGGGCAGCCAGCAGGGCAGCCAGCCACCTGACGGCCATCCAAACGCGGACGGAACCATCTTCGGCGGCAGCGTCGACGGCTCTGTCCAGGCCTATCTCGCGGCGGGTGTACCAGCCTCCAAACTACTACTGGGGGTACCCTTCTACGGCTATCACTGGGAGGAGGTCGCGCCGGCCAACGATGGGCTCTACCAGCCCGGCTCGCCGGTCCACGAAGACCGCCCCTACAGCACCATCGAGAGCCTGGCTCTGCAGTCGACGCTGCACCGTGATGCGCGTTCGCAGACGCCGTGGCTGTATGACGGGCATACCTTCTGGACCTTTGATGATCCGGTCTCGGCGCGCTTCAAGGCGGCCTACGCGGCCAGCCATCGTCTTGGAGGGGTGATGGCCTGGGAGCTCAGCAACGACTCTCCCGACGGGGCCCTGGTGAAGGCGATCTACGCCGGGCTCTCCCGCCCCTGAGACGCCAATATGGCCCGCAGCCAAACAGCAGACCGGTGTGCCCGCATCCTAGTGTGTGATCGGAAATGACCTCAGAGGATAAGCTCGAGTTGATGAAGCCGCGCTTTCTGTATGCAGTCTGGGTCGCGGCCATCGCAGTGCTGCTCGGTACTCACTTCGTTCACCTCCGCGCCGACTTCCCCAACTTCTCGCCGTGGATGGATTATGCCAAGTACACGGACGAAGGCTGGTATGGCAATGCGGCCATCCACCACGCGCTGGGCGGAGAATGGTACCACCCGGGCGACTTCAATCCTGCGACCGCGCTGCCGGTGTGGCCGCTGCTGGAGACGGCGCTCTTCGCTGTCTTCGGGGTAAGCCTGGTCGCCGCACGCTCGCTTGCCCTGGTCCTGTTTGCCGCGAACCTGGTGCTGAGCTACGCGCTGCTGCGCAGGTTCGTCACCCGGGCGGTGGCCATGCTGGGTGTGACCTTCCTGGCCGCGAGCGCGTTCCTGTGGGCCTTCAGCCGGCTGGCGATTCTGGAGCCGCTGCTGATTCTGCTGACCCTGGCCGCCTGGCTCCTTGCCCTGCGCCTGCCGCGCGCAGGTGCCAAGAAGACCGTGGCGCTCGGCTTCATCGGCCTGCTGCTTTGCCTTGCCGTGCTTACCAAGACGACAGCGGTGTTCCTGGTGCCTGCCACGCTACTGCTGGTATGGCACGCGGAGCGCTATCGCCTGCGCGAAGGACTCGCGTCAGCCGGGGTGATTGCGGCCGGCGGCCTGGTTCCCTGGCTGCTCTACTATGCGCTGCTGGCGCGCGGCCACTATCTGGCTGACTACCATTATCTTTTCGCCGCTAACCAGTGGACGCAGCCGGCGACCCTCTCCGGGCGGCTGTGGGCCTGGTGGTTCGCGCTGCACGGAACGCTGTGGATCGATCCCACCTTGTGCGGACTGGCGCTTGCGGTCCTCGGAGTCTCGCTGCTGGTGGCGCGGCCGGTGTGGGTCAATCCCCTGGTGCTCGCCTCGCTCGCGGCGTCCCTCGGCTACATTTTCTTCATCGGGTGGCATAACAGCCCGCAGCCGCGCTACTACCAGGTGGTCGCCTATCCCCTGGTGTTTATCACCGCGATCGGCATGGCGGCCATTGACCGCCGCAGCCGCTTGCTGGGCGGCGCGGCCTACGCGGTCTTCGCGGTCACGCTGGCGATGAACGTGCGCGGCGAGGTGCACTTCGCGCGGCATCCCGAGTACACCTTTGTCGACGCCGCCGAGCGGCTCACCCGCTACATCGATCAGCACCCGAACGGCAAGCGCCTGCTGCTCTCGATCTCGGGCGACGATATCACGCTGATCACCCACCTGCCAGCCATCTGCGACGACTTCGGGACCTATGACCTGCCGCGCCGCATCCATGTCTACCAGCCCGGCTGGTACGCGGCCTGGAACGAGCTCGACCCGGGCACGCTTGAAGACCTCCGCACCCAGTATTCACTCGAGCAGGTCGCGACCTTTCACGCGTTCGACGATGAGGACCGCGACGAGCTGATCCTTTACAAGCTGCACCCCCTGCCCCCCGAACGCCAGACCTACGATCCGGAGGAAGAGAGCGGCGCGGGCAACTAGGCGCCTACTGGTTCCGCAGCATGTAGATGCGGTAGCCGAACGGCCATGTAGCGAGAGAGCGGCGCGGCAGCCGGGCAGCGGGTCGATCGGCGAGCAGATTGTAGCGGCTCGCGAGCAGGTCTCTGAGCTCCGGCCACCGGTCGAGCTTTGCGTAGCTGCTGGGCAGGCCGAAACAGTATTGATCGGTAACGACGAAGACCTTTGGCAGCCGGGGCGTGATCGCCGTCCAGAATCGCGCCCGCTGGACTGCAATCTCGGGATGGGTCCCCGGGGCGAAGAAGTAGCAGTCATAGAGGAATCCTGTTGTCTGGACCAGCTGCATGCGGTCGAGCACGGTGATGCAGCCGGCGGTGGTGTCCAGGCACTGAACGCCACGGTCAGCCAGTGACGGATCAGCGCGCACCAGGGCTGTCATATCAGCCTGCAGGGCCGCCAAAGTGGGCTCGCGGGTGTCCCATCGGAGCGCCCGCACGGTAGAGGCGGGCATCAGCCACAAGACAGAATAGGCCAGAGCCAGCAGCGCTGCTGCGCGTGAGAGACCGGCGTCGGCGCGGGCCATGGCGACGAGTTGAACCAGAGCCAGGCAGAGCAGGAAGGCCACCAGGCCGGCCCGGTGATAGCTGTAAGCCTTGCCCTGCAGAACGAAGGAGGCGAAGCCGAAGGCTGAAAGCAGCAGCATGGCTGCGCCCTCCCAACGGGACCGAACCTTGACGGATGGCAGGAGCGCGCCCATCGCGGCAACAAGCAGCACTGGCAGCAGCTGCGCCGGGATGGCATGCCCGAGCAGAAACGGAAGCGAGTGGCGCCCCAACGAGGCGTGGAACAGCACCAGGGATCGAGTGTCGCTGAGGAAACTACCGAGCGCGTGCTGCCGCAGCAGAAAGACGAGGCAAGCTGCCCCGGGCACTGCCGCACCTGCAGATGAGAGGAGCAGCAGACGAGCGGCGGAACGGCCGCGTCGTCGAGCGACCAGGGCCGCCAATAGGCTGACGGCAGCGCCTGCAACTGCCGCCTGGGGCTTGATGCAGGCTGCGCAGCCGGCAAGCAAGCCCCAGGCAAGCAGACACCGTGGACCTCCCTCCCGTAGGGCGGAGAAGAGGAAAGCACATGCTGCCAGCAGCAGTACGGCTACCACAAAGTCCCGCTCGCCGGCATGCGCGACGCCGTCGGCGCCATGCAGCAGCGCGAACAGTGACCCGGCCAGCAGACCGCCCAGCCGACTATACGGCGGTGCCAGCGTGACCATCGCCGTGCCCGCAACCAGAAGCAGCGCCAGATCAAAGACCCGCCAGGCAGCCGCTCCGCTGCCGGCCAGCCAGGTCCAGGCCAGGTCAAGCAGGTAGGTGCCGGGCATGTTGATGTCGGCTATGTCGCGGTAAGGGGCGAATCCGTGGCGGATGAGAAAGCCGACGTAGTGCATCAGCACGGCATCGCTGATCAGCGTCCAGTGGCGAGTGCCGATGACAAAGGCCAGCAGGCATATGCCGGCCAGAAGCGCAGAGGCCTGGCGCAACAGGTGCGCCTTATCCATTTCTTAGTGCGCGGCCGGCTGAGCCCGGGTGGGCGGAGCGACGATGTGCCGGCCCAGTCGATACACCAGGCCCACCGACAGGGCGAACTGCTCGTGGATCCCGGCTGAGCCGAAGTCGGTGAGGGTGGCTTCGGGGGCGATGCGGAACGCCAGCCGGGGGGAGCGGTTCAGATCGACGGCTCCGCCGATGGCGCTGCCGAAGGTGACCTGGTTGTTGAACAGGCCGAGGAGTGCGGCAGAGGGAGGGGGCGTTCCCGGACCCAGGCCGGCCGGGGTCTTGCCGATGCCGGAGGTGAAGTCTCCATAGGCGCCGCCGAAGAGCGCATGCACGGTCAGCGAAGCGCGTTCGTTTGACTTGACCCGGTACTCGGGGCCTGCGAGAAACATCGATTCGGAGACGAAGGGGCCGCGGATGTTGTACACATTCGGCACCACCCCGGAGGTGCCGAAGTAGCCGCGCACATCAGCAGCGACGGCCAGGCGGGGTGAAAAGAATCGCGCACCCTGAAGATCGATGCCGCCCAGGTTGGAGCCTTCAAGCAGCGTCGGGCCGGCGTTGAAGTGCGAGTAGGCCAGGCCCGCGTAGACCTCGTAGCGGTTGTTGTAATCGGTCCCGGAGAGCGTGTCATTGGTCGCGACGGCGGGCGGATGGTACTGCGGCGCCTGGGCCAGGACCGCTGCGGGAACAACGACAACAACAACCAGAAGCAGGATCAGCAGGACGGGGACCAGCACGGGGCGGGCAGCGCGCGAAACTTTCTGCAAGAACAGGACCTCCAAATGGTTCCTCTTCAAGATACAGTGCCGGAGCGCTCCTCCGCCGCCGGGGAACCGGGTCTACGCCGCGTGGACCGGTTTGCGCTGCGCTACACTTCGAAACAGATGAGCCCCCGTGAGCGCCTCGCCGCCGCCAAGTATGACTCGCTCGAGCGGATGATGTCTGCCTACGCCGAGGAGGCTGTGCGCCAGGCGCGGACGGACCATCGCGAGACTCTCGACGGCACGTCGGCCTCGCTTGCGGCGCTTGAGCGCATTCTCAACCGCCTGTGCCCGGCGCCTGATCCGCTGGAGAAGGCCGAGGCCGAGTGGCTCACGCTCCTGTGGGGCAGTTATTTCGGCGAACTGCTGCGGCGCGAGTTCGGCGGCGAATGGACGATGAGCGTGTACCCGGGCAGCGAATTCTCTGTTCCGACGCTCGAGCTGGGCGGGGCGTCGCGTCTGTATCCGCTGCTCAAGGTCAACCGCAGGCTCACCCTGGGTGCGAGTGAAGAGCTGCCTGCTTTTCATCGCATGATCGTGGCGCGGGTTGGAGCCGCGGCCAAAGTGAAGGAGCCGCTCACCCCTCTCAAAGATTCGGCATCGTAAGGTGTGCGTACACGACTGGGACCCGTCGATCCGGGCAGGGTTGCTTGTGCGACAATGAAGCTACCGGAGGGAAAGTCCCGCGCGCTACCAGCATCACCAGGCGGGCCGTCCATCATGCTTGATAATCTCTTTACCCCGACACACCTGGTATTTGTTCTTGTCATCGCGCTGCTCGTTTTCGGACCGCGCAAGTTACCGGAGCTTGGCAAGGGTCTCGGCGAAGGACTCCGAGGCTTCAAGCAGGGCATCAAGGGAGAGCCTGAAGTCACCAAATCCGAGGTCGCGAAGTCCGAGACTGCGCCGATCGCTCCTAAATAAGTCTTTGCGCCTGGAGGCCTGCTCCCTGACAAACTGGAGCAGCCTCATCCTTGCGCCCGGCTCTCCGCCAGCATCCGCAGCTCTAAGCCTTGTAGGATACCTGTATGGCGAGCAAACGTCCCCGTTTTGAGTCCTGGGGAAGATACCCCACGCTGCAGGCAGAGCTTCTGCCGCTGGCGTGGACGACCGATTTCCCTCCGGCCACACCGCCTAAGACCAAAATGCTGCCGGTTGGAGCGGGGCGGAGCTATGGCGACTCCTGCCTGCTCGAGAACGGAACGCTGCTGGGCGCGCGCGGACTGGATCGAATGCTCGCCTTTGACCCTGCCACCGGGGTGCTCCGCTGCGAAGCAGGGGTAACGCTGGCCGAAATCCTCGACTTTGCCGTTCCGCGCGGGTTCTTTCTGCCGGTCACGCCCGGCACCAAGTACGTCACGGTCGGCGGCGCCATCGCCAATGACATTCACGGCAAGAACCACCACATCGCGGGGACCTTCGGCTCTCATGTCCTGAGCTTCGACCTGGTGCGGTCTGATGGCGCGCGACTGGTCTGCTCGCGTCGCGAGAACCGCGACTGGTTCGGGGCGACGATCGGCGGGCTGGGGCTTACCGGGCTGATCACCGCGGCCGAAGTGCGGCTGCGGCCCATTGTCTCGCGCAAGATCAATTATCGCGGGGACAAGTTCGTCGGCTTTGATGAGTTTCTCGCCCTGTCCCGCGCGAGCGCCCAGGTCGAGTACACGGTCGCGTGGCTGGACTGCGTTGCCACGGGGAAAAATTTCGCGCGCGGCATCTTCATGCAGGGCACGCACTCGGACATCCCCGGCACGCTCACGCCCTCGAAGGAACCAAAGCTGGTCTTCCCTATCGACCTGCCGGAGCTGGCGCTCAACAAGTACACGGTGGCGGCCTTCAACACCCTCTATTACAACAAGCAGTTGAGCAAGCAGAAGACCGCGCTGATGGACTACGAGCCGTTCTTCTATCCGCTCGATTCGGTGCTCGAGTGGAACAAGCTTTACGGCGCGAGCGGGCTGCTGCAGTTCCAGTGCGTGCTGCCCTGGGATACGGACCAGCACGGCATCCTGCAGATCATGAAGGCCATTACCGCCTCGGGTCTGGCATCGTTTCTCGCCGTCCTGAAGGTCTTTGGAGACGTGCCGTCCCCGGGACTGATGTCCTTTCCCAGGCCCGGCATGACTCTCGCGCTCGACTTCCCGGTGCGCAAGGATGTGAGCCTGAACCTGCTGGAGCGGCTCGGGGACATCACGCTTGATCATGGCGGACGCATGTACCCGGCCAAGGATGCCACCATGTCCGCGCGCCAGTTCCAGGCTTTCTACCCGGAGTGGGAGCGCTTTGCTCCCTACGTCGATCCGGGATTCAACTCGGCATTCTGGCACCGGGTGACTGCCGGTGCCTGAACAGCTGTCGATGTACCCGGCGCCCGCAGAAGGAGCCGCTCTCACCACTGCTGCCGCGCCGCCGTCCCCCATCTATCGGGTACTGATCCTGGGCGCGACCTCGGCCATCGCCATCGCGACGGCACGCCTGCTGGCCAAGCCCTCCACCCACTTCTACCTGGTGGCGCGCAGCCGGACCAAGCTGGACACGGTTGCCGCCGATCTCCGCGTCCGGGGCGCAGGGGCGGTGGCCACGGCGGCGCTTGATCTGGACAACACTGCAGCGCATCCGCAGCTGCTGGCGCATGCGGTCGCGACCCTGGGCACGATCGACCTTGCCTTGATCGCGCACGGCGTTCTCGGCGACCAGCGCCAGGGGGAGATGAGCTACCCGGCGGCCGCCGCTGTTCTCCACACCAATCTCCTCTCCTCTGTATCCGCCATCACCTGGCTCGCCAACTACTTCGAGGAGCAGAAGAGAGGCACGCTGGCGGTGATCTCCTCGGTCGCCGGCGATCGCGGCCGCAAGAGCAACTATGTTTACGGCGCATCGAAAGGCGCGCTCAGCATCTTTCTGGACGGAGTGCGCAACCGGATCGATCGGGCCGGGGTCCAGGTGCTCACCATCAAGCCCGGCTTCGTGGCCACGCCGATGACCGCCCATCTGCCGCCCGGGCCGCTGTTTGCAAAGCCCATCGTGATCGGCCGCGGCATCCTGCGCGCGATCAATCGGCGCCGGGACGTGGTCTACCTGCCCGGGATCTGGGCGATTATCCTGTTTGTGATCCGCAGCATTCCCGGGCGGATCTTCAAGAAGATGAATCTCTAGCGCGACCTCGCAAGGAAAAGTGCGACTTCAGGCGCCTGGCGCGAATCCAACTCTTATTGGGGATTGACCCCTGTGGTCGCGGCAGCCGACAATGCGCCGAACCTTCACGCCACACATGAGCTTGCCTGCTCTGCCGGGGCCGCT
>CAXUND010000099.1:0-11870 GCA_964252445.1 uncultured Acidobacteriaceae bacterium
GCCCGAAATAGAGCCCGAGCTCCAGCCCCGCCCGCCAGACGACGAACCAGTCCAGCCCGGCGTGGCCGTTGTCATTCCCGCGCCACCAGTGGGTGTGCCGGTACACATCGAGGCCGACACACAGACCAAAACCGGTGACGTTTACGTCCTCGACGGGCATATCCTGGTCCTCTACAAGCAGTACATTATTCATGCCGATCACGGCACCTTCGATAACTCGTCATCTCAGCTGACCGCCAATGGCCACCTGGTGGTCGATGGCGGCCCATCCGACGAGCACCTGGTCGCTGACCACGGCACCATGAACCTCGAGCAGCACACCGGGCACTTCTATATCGTCACCGGCACCCTGGGCGTCCGCAGTGTCACCCGTGATCGCTACGTCTTCACCGCCCCCAATCCCTTCGCTCTTACCGGGGACGAGCTGCTCGAACTCGGGCCGGACAGCTACCAGGTCGTTCATGGAACCATGACCAGCTGCCGCCTTCCCAAGCCGGACTGGCGCATGCTGGCGAAGACCATCTTCGTTGAAGACGACGTAGCGCGCGCGCACAATAGTGTCTTCCAGTTCTTCAAGGTGCCCATCTTCTTCCTGCCCTACCTGACCCATCCAGTCGACAAGGACCAGCGCCAGTCCGGACTGCTTCTGCCCCTGATCGGAAACAGTACCCAGAAGGGCTTCATCCTTGGCGACGAGTACTACCTCACGCTCGGGCGTTCGGCCGATCTCACCCTGGGGCTGCAGTACTATTCCGCTCGTGGCTTCTCGCCACTGGGCCAGTTTCGTTACCACGGCCAGGGCGAAGACTTCGTCGGCGTTCGCTTCCGCGCGCTCGCTGACCAGCTGCCTGTCAGTCAGGGGGGCGGTCAGGGTGGAACCGATATAGTCGCCGACGCCCGCCGTGATCTTGACTCCCACACCCGCGCCGTCGTCGACGTCGAATACCTCAGCTCGTATGTCTACCGGCAGGCCTTTGAGGAAAACTTCACTGCTGCCATCAACTCCGAAGTCAAGTCGCAGGTCTATCTCAGCCATGAACGCGATGGACTCGCCCTCGGCGCTCGCTTTGACCGCTACCAGAACTTCCTTTCAGACCTCTCCGGAGACGAGATACGCGTCCTTCATCTGCCCGAATTCCGCTTCGATGCAGTAGACCAGCCAATAGCAGGATTAGGCAGTCACCTGCTCCTCGGCGGTGAAGGAACCATCGCGGGGCTCTCCCGCTCCGAGCCCGGATTCCAGACCAGCCGCTTCGTCCCCCGGATCGACCTCTTTCCACATCTTGCCCTGCCTCTTAGCGCCGGTGGCTGGACCCTGCGGCCAACGGTCGGCCTGCGTGAGACCTTCTACTCCAAAAGCCAGAATCCGGGCACCCGCGGTATCGTTCCTACCCAGAGAGACGCCAGTCTGAACCGGCTGGCTTTTGATGCCGAGGTCAGCCTTCGTCCCCCGACCCTGGAGCGCGACTTCTCGATGCCGTGGGTCCGGCGTCTCTTCGGCGGCGACCTGCGCCACACAGTTGAGCCGGAGATCACCTATCGGTATGTCACCGGGGTCGGCAACTTCCCGTCAGTCCTGCGCTTCGACGCGACAGATATCGTCAGCGATACGAACGAAGTCGAATATTCGCTCACCCAGCGGCTCTTTCTCCGGCATCTGCATCCACGGCCCTGTCACGGAGATGAGGCTCTCGGACCTTCGGATACTTGCGGCACCGGGACTCTCGACTGGATCACCTGGCAGGTGGCCCAGAAGCACTTCTTCAACACCGACTTCGGAGGCGCGGTCACCCCGGGCGTTCGAAATGTACTCGAGCCGGCGCTCGAGTTCACCGGAACCGCCTTTCTCACCGGGCCGCGCTCCTCCTCGCCCGTGATCTCGCGCCTGCGTCTGCGCACCAGCGCTGCCACGGACCTTGAATGGGATCTTGATTACGACGTAAAGACCGGCCGGGTACAGTCCAGCAACATCTTTGCCGGCTATCGTTATCGCAGCTACTTTTTTTCTGTGGGAGACTCCGGCCTCCGCGTGATTGGGGTGCCCGCAAGCGGAACGACAACCCCAGTGCCAGCGGCCCCGGTCAGCGACTTCAACCAGTTGCGCCTCGCCGCGGTCTACGGCAGCCCAGTCAAAAAGGGCCTCAGCGCAGGCGCCAATCTCGGTTATGATTTCACCCTGAATCAAACCCAGTTTCTGGGGGCCCAGGCCGGGTACAACCGCGACTGCTGCGGCTTCTCTTTTGAGGTCCGCCGCTACTCGCTCGGTACCGTTAGGGACGACACTCAGTACCTCTTCAGCTTTACGCTCGCCGGTGTCGGCTCCGCCGGCAGCATGCGTCCCAACATCCGCGTTTACTAGGTACCCCGGGTCAAGGCAGGCTCTCGGTCTCTGCCGAAGCACCGACGTACGGCGCAAGCTCTTTCTTGTGACCGAGAAAAAGCTGTTCGTAGTAGCGCCGGGAGAGGGTTGCAATCAAAATAGACAATCCGCTCATCAGTAAAAAACGGAGAGTCAGGAGAGAGAAACTGCTACGTGTTCCACCAAGGAGCGTACCTTGCAGGGCACGATCATAGGAACCAAACAGGAGCGGGTGTACTAGGTACAAGCCGTAGCTGATATACCCGAGAAATGACAAAAAGTTATAGGCTGCTGCTGACCAGGCCGCTGCCGGCCGCTGCGCTCTTTCCAGCGAAAAAAGCACTCCCGCGACAAATAAGCAGAAGGGATCGTAGCGCATGAACGCATCCGCAAGAGCAAGAGCCACACGGCTGCTGGAAGAATCAAAGCAGTACAGGTAAATAAAAGGAAAAAGAAAAAGCAGGCCTACACCCAGCAGGATGAAAGCAACTCTGCGGATATTGCCCGGGTGAATAGTGCCCTGGCTTACCAGCACCGCGCAAGCCGCGCCTATCAGCAATGCATCCATATTCGTGGGTAGCAAAAGATAAGTCGAGATACCCGCCAGGGTGAGGACAAAGCGGAGGACCACGGCCAGCACACAGCCCGAGATGATCACCTTGAGCAGCGAGCGAGGACTCCGCAGATGCCGCACAAGGGTTGGCCACAAAAGATAGAACTGCTCCTCGACCGCAAGGGTCCACAGCACGCCGTACTCGTTCGCATGCGATTGAAGCAGCCTGGCCATATTCGCAATGAAGAGAAGGCAAGCCAGAACAAAGCGCCAATCCACGACCCCTAGTAGCCGCAGCACGAAGAGCATCAGCAGGTAAGCAGGCAGGATCCGCAGTGCTCGCCTTACGTAGAAGTTCTTGTAGTAGTGGGTACGCTCCCTTTGTTTCAGCAGGATGCTTGAAATAAGAAATCCCGAAAGAACAAAAAAAAGGTAGACCCCGAGCTGGCCCAGTTCTGCGAGTTTCACGAATCTCCACGCGGCGGTAGAAGGCTCGGCGACATAGTCCGCACTGGCGAAGCCGTGAAAGAAGACTACGGATGCGACCGCTAGGCCGCGCAGAACATCCAGTCCCGGAATATAGCCATGGATATTCAGCTTGCCCGGCCCTGCAACAATCGGTGTCTCTACGCTCACCTGCATGTGATTTCCCATAGGAATGCAGGTCTTCAGCCTTTTACGGCACGCACGTCCACCAGCGTTGAGTAGAACGTAGGCCCCCCGCCCAGGTCTGTCAGACGCTGAGATGTAAGCTGGTTGACTCCAACTCCATCCTCTGTGAGCTTGTTCCACTGCATGCGACTCGACACCACTCCCACCGGCACCCGCCCGCTGATGCAGGCAGTCAACCTGAGCCGCCCTCGATCGTTGAAGATCTCCACCACATCCCCGTCCGCAATGCCCCGGGCGGCTGCATCGGCAGCATGCATCTCGAGCCGTCCCGCCAATGCAGCCTCCATCCGCTGGTGGGTCGCTAAGTTCGCGAAGGTAGAGTTCATGTAGTTATCCGCTTTGCGCGGCAGGTACTCGAGCGGGTACGCTCCGTTTGCGTTCCGGCGCGATTCGGCCGCAGACACAAACCCCGGCAGCGGATCAAGTCCCCGGGAAGCGAGCGCCTCGGAGTAAAGCTCGATCTTGCCTGAAGGGGTCGGGAACACTCCATCCGCAAAAGGCTGAAACGCCCGTCTCTCAGAACCAGGCAGAGCCTCTGACTCAAACCTGAGCCGCTGCAATCCACCCACAGCCTTCAGTGTCTCGCCGCTCATCCCTTGCATCCATGCCGGCTGATCGTCCCGATCGGCACTGAGCGCCTGCGCGATCAGAGCCTCTTCATCGTCGCCGAAACACTCCTCGTCGAAACCCATCCTGCCCGCCAACGCCCTGAATAGTTCCACATTCGATCGCGCCTCGCCCACAGGCGCAATCGCCTGCTCCGAGAGCTGAACATAGTAGTGTCCATAGGCTCCCTGCACGTCCTTGTGCTCAAGAAACGTAGTCGCCGGCAGCACCACATCCGCATAGTCTGCGGTATCCGTAAAAAACAGGTCGTGCACCACCGTGAACAGGTCCGGCCGCTCCAGCCCCGCAAGCACCTGTGACTGGTCGGGAGCAATCACCGCCGGATTCGAGTTATAGACAAACAGCGCTTTCACCGGGGGATCATCAAGCGTCGTCAGCGCCCCGCCCAGCAGCGACATGTTGATCGTCCGTGCCGGTCGGCCCAGCGCGCGGAGCATCAGCTCAGGTCGCTCAAGCGCCTCCTTGTCCCACGCGAAGGCTCCCGAGGTCGAAAGCTGCAGCCCGCCGCCTAGCTGCTGCCACGCGCCCGTCAGCGCCGGCAGCATCGCGATCGCTCGCGCTGCTGCACCTCCATTCTCCGATCGCTGCACCCCGTAATTCATCCGGATCACCGCGGGTCTGGTCGTTGCATACTCGCGCGCCAAAGCCTCGACCTCATTCGCAGCGAGGCCCGTCAGCGCTGCCACCTTCTCCGGCGGATACTCGAGCGCCCGTGCACGCAATTGTCCAAAACCATGCGTGTTCGCTGCGATGTAAGCCTTATCCTCAAGGCCCTCGCGCAGGATCACGTGCATCAATCCAAGCGCCAGCGCCGCATCCGTTCCCGGATGGATGGCGATGTGCCAGTCTGCTAACTTGGCTGTTCTCGTCTGGTAAGGATCGATCACCACCAGCCGTGCCCCCGCCCGCCGTGCCTCTTCGATAAACGGCCACAGGTGAATGTTGTTTCCGTGAACGTTCGCGCCCCAGGCAATGATCAATCGCGCATGCCGGAAGTGCTCCGTGTCCGTCCCCAGCTTGCGCCCATATACCGACACCAGTGCCTCCCCTCCAGCCGTCGCACAGATCGTCCGGTCCAGCTGCGACGCGCCCAGCCGGTGAAAGAACCGCCTGTCCATCGAGCCGTAACCGAGCACACCGATTGTTCCCGCATACGAGTAAGGCAGGATCGACTCCGCCCCATGCACTTGCGCGATCTGCCTGAGTCGCTGGGCTACCGTCTCGAGAGCTTCATCCCAGGAGATCCGCTCAAACGCTTCATGCTCACTCCCCGGTCGGAGCGCACCCTTCACAACTCCCGGCCGGCGCCGCATGGGGTACAGCAGTCGATCCGGCGCATAGACCCGGTCCAGATACTTCGCCACTTTGCCGCAGAGAAAACCGCGCGTTACCGGATGGTTCGGGTCTCCTTCGACCCGTATCGCCCGACCCGCATCGTTGACCGTCACCAGCACTCCGCAGGAGTCCGGACAATCGAGCGAGCAGACCACGTGTGTCTTCGACGGCATACGACCATGGTATCTCTAGGAGCTCTCACCACAGGCCGATCGAGAGCGGTTCAGATCTCGGCCTTACCGACAACGTCAAGCCGTGTGTCCGGAACGCGCATGCTGCCGAATGTGCGAAACTCCTTCAACGCAGCGAGCCGAAACGCTGCACTTCCCCGGGGAACCCGCACCCGGAAGAAATCCGCCTCCTCCACATCCGCCAGCCAGAACGCGGCGCGCGCGTCTGCTTTCTCCACCGCGATCTCGACATTCGATACCTGTACATTGCGTACGTGCCGCAGAAACAATCCCGTCGCCGGAAGCTTCCCGAACATCGCCGGCTCCGGATAGTGATCCTCGTTCTCCGGCGGTTCACGCTTCGCCAGTTCCTTGCCCTGGCCGCCCAGTTGGTCCAGGTACATATCGCTGATCTGGATATCTTCAACCGGGTACCCGGGCACACCGCTCACGATCGACGGCAGCTCCGCAACCGCGCCGTAGCTGGTGATATTGCTCAGAATCACCCGCTTCAGCGTCCCCACCGGAACTCCCGCAGGGCCGCGCATCCTCCGACCCAGGCGCAGGAAGAACGGCGACTGCCGAATGTCGCGCATCGTGATCCCGCTAAAAGTAATGTCCTCACAAGTAGCCCCATCCACCGTCTCGAGCGCAAAGCCCCTGCTGCTCTCGAAAACGCAATTTGTCACAGTGATGTTCTTGAATCCGCCATTCGACTCTGTCCCGCACTTGATGCGTCCGGTCGCCTCCTGGCCAAAGCTCAACGGCTTTGGCTTGAACGTACCATCGAGCATCGTGCCCAGCTCCAGATTGCCGGTCAGGTAACAGTTGCTGATGGTGACATTCTCAGTCGCGCGCGCATAACCCAGCGCAAAAGAACTCTTCGGGCAAATTCCGTCGTCCCAGGGCGAGTTCACGCTGCAGTTCGACACACGAACGTTCTTGCAGCAATCAAGATCGATCCCGTCCCGATCCGTATCGATCTTCAGGTTGTCGATCGTCAGGTTATCGACGCCGGTCGCCAGCAGCCCGAACCATCCGCCTTTCAGAATCGAGAAATCCCGCAGCAGCACGTTGTGGCAATTTTTTAACGCGATCGCCTTGTTCCCGACGCCCGGCAGTTTCGTATCCGGCAGCTGGCCGTGGTCATAGTCTTCGCGTCCTCGGCTCAAGCCTTTTCCATGGATCAGCCCCGGCCCAAGGATCGCAACATCGTGCAGATCCTCGCCCCAAATCAGGCTGTTGTGCCAGTGATTGTGACCGTAATCTTGGAAGCGCTCGTACGCTGGATCCTGCGGCTCCGCCGCGTCGTAGCCGCCGCTCGTCATACCCTCGAGCGGAGTATCCGCCGCCAGCAGCGTCGCTCCCATGCCCAGGTACAAAGCCACCCGGCTCTTCAGGTGGATCGAGTAACTCGCATAGGTCCCGGCAGGGAAGTAAACCGTTCCACCACCTGCAGCGGCAGCAGCGTCGATCGCTGCATTGATCGCCTTGGAATCGATCGCCTTTCCATCTCCGGCAGCACCATAGCGGCGCACGTCGAAATTGGGTTGGCTGTCTGCCATGACCCCCGGCACCACGCTGCCCACATGCATTCCCGCTCCCGCCATGCTGCCGGCGGCGAGCTTCAAAAAATCCCTACGCAATCCATACATGCGCTTTGTTATAGCACCGTGCAGCATCCTAAGCCTCAGCAGGAGAAACGAGATGGCCCCGAAGAAGAGCGATCCCGAGCAGTACTCCAATCCGGAACTGCGTGACCGAATCAAAGCTGAGATCACCGCCGGCGATAAAGGAGGCAAGCCGGGCGAGTGGAGCGCGCGCAAGGCTCAGCTAGTCGCCCGCGAATACGAGAAGCAGGGCGGCGGCTACAAGCATCCGCGCACAGAAGCGCAGCAGGATCTCAAGAAATGGGGTGACGAGCACTGGACCACCTCAGACGGCAAACCTGCCGAGCGCGACTCAGGCACAACCCGCTATCTTCCCGAAGCCGCCTGGGACGAGCTCTCAGACAACGAAAAAGCTGCGACTAACCGGCAGAAAGAGCAGGGTTCGCGCGAAGGAAAGCAGTTTGTCTCGAATACCCCCAAAGCAGCCGAGGCGCGGCGTCGTGCGTCAGTCGACAAAAAGCAATCCGGCAAGAAGGCAGTAGCCCGCAAAAAGCCGCCCACTCGCTCCGGTGTCCGCGCAGCGGCTAAGGCGGAAGCCAAGCGCTCCTCCGACGCGGCCAGGAAAGCCGCCAAGCCTGCATCGAAAAAGCCTGCAGTCAAATCAACCGCCGAGGCCGACCGCAAAGCTGCGCAGAAGAAGAAGGCCATAGCCGCCTCCCGTAAGGCCGCGGCGCAAACGCGCAAGCGTGCCGCGGAAAGAGCCAGCCGCAAATCCGGATAACGCGCTACTTGCGATCAGCACATGGAACGGTGGTATCGTCGCGCACGATCTTCCAGCCCGCCGCTGTCTTTTCAACCACCAGCAGGAAGTACCCGTTCGCGTTCCCGCCCCCGGCCGTCGTGCGCACCAGGTGGAACTGCCCGGTCACTGTCGCCAATCGCTCATCGAGCGGCTGCACTTCCAACTGGCTGAAGCTGAGCACCCCCATCGACTCGCGAGTTGGATAGTGCGCCTTGTAACCGGCAACCATCCCCGCATAGCCATGCTCCACATGCGAGCCGATAAAGAGGATATCTGCCGAGTTCTTATAGCCCGTGGCAAAAGCATCAAGATCACCACGGTTCCAATCGGCTGCCTGCCGGTTCAGCACCGCCTTGATCGCATCCGCGGGCTCCTGCGCAAAGCCGCCGGCAGCCGCCACCGCGGCGGCCAAGATCAGAACGCGAACGATGCATCTCACTCGGATCAGCCTCCTGGCTTCGAAGCCAGCATACGTCAGGCCCGCCAGGCGGAAACCAGCGCGCCATCTCTCCCGCTCACGGGATCGCTCGCCGGGAAGCGAAGCGTGCGCATACGCTCCCGCGCTTCGACATCCGGTGCGGCGCGGCAGATGTCCCAATGCTGATTCACGGGATACGCGCCGATGACCAGAAACTCACCATCAGCCGAGATGCGGCAGTGTCCGGTCCCGGTCGGCAGCACCGCGACATCCCCCGCCGAAACAGTCACGGTATGACCACCCTCACCACCCAGCATCAGCGTCGCCGATCCCGCTGCAAAGCCAAGCACTTCATGCGCAGTCGAGTGGTAGTGGTGAAAGTCATACACGCCGTTGCGCCATTGCGGCGGCCAGGAGTTCGCCTGAAAGGTCTGCTCCATGCGCAAGGCCGCGTCTCCTGCAGAATCAAAGGCTCGCCTGTACAGCATCACCGGCAGCCGCTCATTGTTGGGCATCCAGCCATTCGGCGAAAGCTGCAGCCGCTCAACCTCGACCTTCTTCTCGGCCCCTGCGGCTGCCGTCAGCCCGAGGGCAGCCATGGCTACACTGAATTGCCGTCTGTTCAACCGACTCGCTCCCCCTCAGATTCGATGCGCTTGCTCAGCCTGGGTACCAGACCCGCCGCGGATCATCCTCGCTACGCTGATAGTCCCACGCCTCATCAATCAACCGCGCCAGATCGTACGCCGGCCTCCATCCCAGCAGAAGTTTCACCTTGCTGGTGTCGAGCCACGTCGACCAATACGGCGTCGGCACGTCCACTGAAGGCAGCCCGCGGGTCTCCCGCAGATACTCGGCCACGCAACCATAATCGACCGGCTCATCCATCGCAATATTGAACGTCTGCTGCCGCGCCCGCGGATGATCGAGCGCAAGCATCATGCTCTCGACCAGGTCGCATTGCAGATGTTCTCGATGGGATGCGAACATGACTCCGGCGTCGCCGCGCATCCTAAATGCAACCGCCGGAGAAAACTCCAATGCATTCTTTACAAGCGCTTCTGCAAGCAGCAATGGTCTCGGCTCTGCTGGCCGCCTCGGTCCCGATGCGGGCCCAAAGTGCACCTACCCCGGCCATCCCCGCTCACGGCGCGGCCACCCCTCTGTTCAACGGCGTCAACCTCGACGGGTTCGACACCTTCATCCGCACCAAGGGCCTCAACTCCGACCCTGACCACGTCTTCGTGGTCGAGAACGGGGTCGTCCACGTCTCCGGCAAGGATTTCGGCTACATCATCACGAAGCAGAGCTATAAGAACTACTACCTGCGCGCCGAGTTCAAGTGGGGCGAAGGCACCTACGCCGAGCGCGCAGGCCAGGCGCGCGACAGCGGTATCCTCTACAACATTCAGGGAGAGCAAAAGGTCTGGCCGCGCTCCATCGAGTTCCAGATCCTGGAAGGCGGCACCGGCGACTTCTGGATGACCGATGGAGCTGCCCTGACCGGCCGCGACGGGGTTCGCGTCGAGGGACCGCCAGGATCAGCCAAGAAAATCGACCGCATCGGCAAGGGTCCATCGCAGAACGTTACCGGCTTTCGCGACCCCGTCGGTGAGCTCGAGAAGCCGCACGGCGAGTGGAACACCCTGGAGCTGGTGGTCGACGGCAACACCATCCGCCAGTATGTGAACGGTAAGCTCGCCAACGAAGGTACTAATCCGTTCCCGACAGAAGGCAAAATCCTCTTCCAGTCCGAGGGCGCCGAGGTCTACTTCCGGAACATGGTGCTCTATCCGCTAACACCCCACTGATACGCGACTGATACGCGAAGGCTGGCAAGCAAGTGGCGCGTCCGTTATACTGGGCTTTGTCCTACAATGCCGTTTCTATCCAGCGTCATCCAGGAAAGACTTATGCCTAAACTGAAGACCCACAAGGGCGCCGCGAAGCGCTTCAAGAAGACCGGCACCGGCAAGATTAAGCGCGGCCAGGCGACCATGCGGCACATGCTTACGTCGAAGGAGACCAAGACCAAGCGCAAGCTAGCTAAGAGCACGCTGGTTTCGGACGCCGACTACAAGAAGATCGCTCGCATGATCCCTTACGCCTGACCCACCCCTGCCAGGGACGCCGCGCAAACCGTGCGCAGCTCCCACAGAGGCCCCGGCCCGGCACATGCGCCGCCGAGTGGTCCAGGCAAGCACAAGCGAGTGAAGAGGTTCAGTAATCCCTTGCCTCCAGCCGCCCCGTCACCAACGGAACAGTTCTTAAATAAGGAGCAACCCCATGCCACGCGTCAAACGTGGAACCAAACGCAATGATCGCCGCAAAAAGATACTCAAGCGGGCAAGCGGCTACTTTCTCACGAAATCGAAGCTCTACCAGGCTGCCCAGGAAGCCGTCGAGCGCGGACTCAAGTTCGCCTACAGCGGCCGCAAGCAGAAGAAGCGCCAGTACCGCTCGCTCTGGATCGTCCGCATCAACGCCGCCGCCAACCTTAATGGCATCAGCTACTCACAGCTCATTCACGGCCTCAAGGTCGCCGGCATCGAGCTCGACCGCAAGATCCTGGCGGACATGGCCGTGCGCGATGAGCAGGGCTTTGCTGCGCTGGTCGTGCAAGCGAAAGCGGCTCTAGGGCGTCCGGCCGCCGCCTGACTTCCCCTCGATCCTCCCATCTGGGGCGCCGCCATAGGCGCTCCCACCTTCTACATGCAGGCATTTGCACCTAACGCATCTGCTGGCCGCGCAATCCGTCATGCTGCACAACGCGGCCCCTCTTCTGCTCATCTCTAGTAGGGGAGGAGAAAGATACCCCATGGCAAACGACGACAAGGCAATCAGGAATCTCATCAGCGTGCTGCGCGACAGCGAGAAGGGCTTTGCCGACATCGGCGAGCACATCACCAATCCTGAGTACAAGACCTTCTTCCTGGCTGAATCAAAGGTCCGCGGCGGCTACGCGCTCGAGATCGAGCGCACCGTGAACAGCGTCACCGACGCCGACGTCCACGAGACGGGCAGCATCGCCGGTACACTTCACCGCGTCTGGGGCGACATCAAGGGCCACGTCGGCGGCAGTGACCATACGCTGCTCGAAACAGCGGAGCAGGGTGAGGATGCCGCAAAGAAGGCCTACAAGGAAGCCCTGGAAGATGCCGCCGTCTCTGACACGCTGCGGGCCCTCATCGCTCAGCAATTCGAGCATGTCAGCCTGAGCCATGACAAGGTGAAGGCTCTCCGCGACTCCACCGCGGCTCCGGCCTAGTCAATCGTTCATCTTCGCTGCAGACGAGAAGGGCGCGGACATCAGGTTCGCGCCCT
>CAXUND010000100.1:0-11652 GCA_964252445.1 uncultured Acidobacteriaceae bacterium
ATGAAGCCGTAGATTGCAAGGGAGGTTCGCCGGCCTTCGCAGCAGAAGCGGTGTGGTCCTGAGCGAAGCGATGGACCTGCTTTTGGTGCGGCCTCTTGATCGCGCTTCGCGCGTACGTGCAGAAGCAGGTCCTTCGCTTCGCTCAGGATGAGAGCTCTTACTTAAGGAGTGCCGCTTATGTCCAGCTATCGTTCGATGTCCGTGACCACTCGTATGCTCCTTGCAATTTTTTTCTGTGTCGGTGCTCTTCATGCCCATGCACAATCCACCTTCGGCAATATCATCGGCACGGTTACAGATAAGGCCGGAGCCGCCATCCCTAACGCCAGTGTCACACTGACGAACATGGGAACCTCCGCACAGCGCGTTGCGGCCACCAACCAATCGGGCGAGTACGCCTTTAACATCATCGATGCCGGCACTTACAAAGTTGTTGTGGATGCGTCCGGCTTCGAACGATCCGAGACTTCGGACCTGGTGCTGCTCGCGCGCGAATCGAAGCGCGTCGACGCGACTCTCGCCGTCGGCTCGGATGTGCAGACAATCGAAGTGCAGGGGGCGGCCGAGGGCGTGATCACGACAGAGACTTCAAGCGTAGCCTCGACCAAGACGGGCGAACAGCTGGTGGACCTGCCGGTCGCCATCTACTCGCACTCAAATGGGTCGACGAGCCCCATCTCAACGCTCACGACCAATCCCGGTGTGCAGACGGACGACTCCGGTGATCTGGTGATCGCGGGCACGACTCCGGCGCTCACGTCCGTGACGCTGGATGGGATCCAGAGCGTAAGCGTAGAAACCAGCGCTCCGTTGAATGAGCTGTTTCCATCATTTAATTCAATCTCGGAAATTCGTGTCTCGGAGACAAATAATAACGCGGAATATTCAGGGGTCGCTGATATTACCACCACCTCGCGCAGTGGCACTAACCAATACCACGGCGGCATCTTCGAAAACCTTGAGAATACTGCATTAAATGCCGGTGACCCATTTACTGGCGGCAAGCCGAAAATCATCATGAACAACTTTGGCGGCTTTGTCGGCGGCCCGCTAAGTGCGCCGCATGTATATAACGGAAAAGACAAGACGTTTTTCTTCGCGAGCTATGAGGCGCTGCGCTTGCCCAGGGAGACGCCGATCGTCATCAGCGTGCCCTCGCTGGCAATGCGCAACGGCAACCTGACGGATTACCTGGCCCAGCAGGGCGTAAGCGCGATCTATAACTATGACGGCACCCAGCTTGATCCCGCAGCCGTTCCTGTATCTCCGGTCGCGGCGGCGGTGATGGCGCGGCTGTACCCGCTGCCCAACACCGGCGCTGCCGACAGCTACCAGAATAATTACGCCACCAACTTCCCGGCGCCGATCTCGAGCAACCAGGGCGACTTGCGCGTCGACCACACGATCACATCCAAGCAGTCTGCGTTTGCCCGGCTCAGTTACAAAGTCCGCGACGTGGCCACCGCGCCTGATCCTACCTGCAGCGGCTTCTGCACAGTGGCCGGCTCTCTGCTCACCGGCGGCTACTCGCAGCCGGAGACCGATATCGGGCTTACCGCCGCGTACACCTACGTGATCAGGCAATCTCTAATCAACGAGTTCCGCACCGGGCTGAACCTGATACGCACTGAAACCTCTGACAACAGCTTCAGCACCCAGTCGATCCTTTCAGACACCGGCATCACCGGTATCACGGATCCCGACGCGGTCCCCGAAGCGCCGGAGATGCAAATCACCGGCTTCTCAATTACCGGCGGCGGCAACCCGTCAAGGCAGCGCTCGGCCATCTTCCAGATCATCGACAATGTGACCTGGACCAAGCAGAACCACACCATCAAGCTCGGCTTTGATTTCCGCCGGCTTACCGATCACGATGACAACGTCTTCGGCAACTATCGCTCCGGTCTCTACGACTTCAACGGGACCTCTACCGTAGGCGCGACGATCGGCGACCCGTTCACGCAGTTTCTGCTGGGATATCCGGACTACACCATCCTGTCGACTGTGACCAACCCGAACATGGATGGGCTCGGCTACTCCTATGCATGGTTTGCGCAGGACGACTGGAAGATCACCCCGCGCTTTACCTTGAATTACGGACTGCGGTACGAGCTGCATCCGCCGCTGAAGGAGATCAACTACGACACGGCGGCCTTTGACCCGGACTACAACGTCGGCGGGGTACACGGCGTGGTGGTGGTGCCGAACGCCAAGGCCCTGACCTATACCGACCCGGATTTTGCCGCGTCCATTGCGCCGACGCCCATCCTCACGGCCGCCCAGGATCATATCCCGGAGAAGCTGCGCTACACCGCGAAAGGCGACTTCGGTCCGCGCCTCGGATTTGCCTGGCGGATGACCGACAAGAGTGTGCTGCGCGGCGGATGGGGCAACTTCATTGAGTCGCCGCTCGGTTTTTCGCTGGTCTCCGGCTGGAGCGTGCATGCGAGCTTTGTGCCCTACTATCAGAACGACTACGCCGCCTATGACTCGACCGGTGCCCCCATCCTCTCTTCAGGCGCGTTGCTCAGCTTTCCCAGTCCCTTCCCCCCGACACGCGCGACGCCGGGAGCGGCCAGTTTTCAGTATGCCTTCCCCATCCATTACAAGGATCCTTCCGTACAGCAATGGAACCTCACTTATGAGCGCGACCTGGGCTTCGGTACCGGGGTGCGCCTCTCGTATGTCGGCTCGCACGGCAAAAACCTGGAGGAGTTCGAGGACCTGAACCAGGTGCCGGCGAGCACGCAGCCCTACGGGTCGACCCCGCTCGCCTACCCGGACTGGCAGATCCTGCAGAGCGTCGCCAACGTGGGCGAGAGCAACTACAACGCCGCGTCTGTCGTGGTCGAGAAGCGGCTTTCGCACGGTATCGAGTTCCAGTCCTCCTACGCGTACACGCGCGACCTTTCAGACGAAGGCGGTACCAATCCTTCGGCGCTGGTAGGCGCGGGCGGCAACTACCTTACCGACAAGAACCATCCGGGACTGGACTACGGCGACGTGATCTATGACCGTCGGCATCGCTTCTTGACCACCGGGCTCTACGACCTGCCCTTCGGACCAGGACAGATGTTCCTCTCTGGATCGAGCCGCCTGGTGAGCGCGCTGGTCGGCGGATGGCAAACCGGCGGGGTATTCATCTGGCAGAGCGGGCCATTCCTCACGCCGTACGAGGAGTCGGTCGACCCGGCCAACACGAACATCCTCACAACCGTAGGCTTTGCCCGCCCCGACCGCGTTCCAGGCCAGTCAATCTACGCGCACGGCAACGTGGGCGGGTACCCGCAGTTCCTGAACCCGGCCGCGTTTACGGAACCGGATCCGGCGAACGGCCGCTTCGGCAATGCGCGGGTAGGCTCGGTGGTAGGACCGGGAACGGTGAATACTTCACTGTCCGTCATGAAGAGCGTGAACCTGACCGAGGCGAGCAAGCTGCAGCTGGGGCTTTCGGCGGCCAACGTCTTGAACCACCGCAATTACGAGCCGCCGAACATGGAGATAGATACCGACTCCTACGGGCAGAGCTCGGCCCTGCAAACAGCCGAGGGAGCCGGGCCGCGAACCGTCCAGGTGTCTGCGCGCGTCAGTTTCTGATCCAGGGCGGCCCGCTGATCTTCGGGCACCTGCTTGGAGCACGTCTGCCGTTGGTGCTCGGCTACGCAGCGGTGATGATTGTTGCCGGCGCGGCCCAGGTTGTCTGGGGTGTCGCCGCTGAAGGAAAGCCGCTCTAGGCGTTGACGCTTGCTGAAAGCGCGCCACCGCAATCGTAGTGTGAATTTATCGCAGATCCGTCGCTACACTGACGACGCCTTTGTCTTACATCACAGCAGTGTTGCTTCGGATCAGGTCAGCCCGCCCACTCCGCTGCTTCTATCGAGGTAAGCCACAGCAGCGTTCGCAACGCCGCTGTTTCGGGCGTGGCCATCGCCAGCAGTCCCTGCTTCCAATGCGCCCGTTCGTAGTCTGCGATCAGCTCGGAGGGCTCAGTCGTCTGGCGCAGCCTGGCTGAGACGTGCTGCGACGCGGAGCCGAGGTTGTCGCAGTGGACGGTGCTGCCGAGATGCCGCGCCTCCTCTGGCGTGGGCTGCAGAATCACCCGGAAGACGCGCTCGGCTGCCGCCTCGGGAGGAAGTGGCCCCAGCGTAAGCGGTGTCCCCCGGCGGCGGTATGTCTCGGCGAAGGCAACCGCGCCCTCATGGATCGCCTCCAGGTGGCGGCACTGCGCGTCTGACTTGTCCGGGGGCTGGCACACGGGTTCTGCACGTCCGTCGGCGCGCAGATCGAAGTACAGCAGGCTTCCTTCCGAGCTTGAATACACGATTTCAAAGAAGTTGAGGAACTGCACAATACGGTGGTAGACCTGCTGCGGCTCACCCCGATGAGCGAGGTAGGAGCGGGCTTGGAGGCCCGGCACAACGCTATGCCCAGCCTCGGGGAAGGTAGCCACGTAATAGCCTGTGACCTGCGTAGACGGCGCGAGCGACTGGAGCAGGAGGTGCAGACTCTTGTGGATGGTGCCGCTCCAGCCGAGATCGACCAGGGCTACGTTGCGGCAGGCGGTCACACCCTCGTGCACAAGATATGCGCCGAGCGCCGCGCGCTCTGTGCGGCTGCGTTCGAGCAGCACATTCATGACGCGCTTTTGTAAGAGCAGCTCAACCAGCCGCTGCGTTTCAAAGCGGCCGTCAATCTGCTGATCCAGGGAAGTGAAGCCCGCCGCCTGCGCCTCCGCCGTGAAGCATGAAGCATTGATACCCAGGCGCTCCATGTACTCGCGCACCGGACGCAGCCCGATGCCGCCAAGAAGGCTGGGCAAAGCGAAGGCCGGCGCAAGTTCCAGGACAGGCAGCAACGCCGCCCGGCGCGAGGCTGCCAGAGCGGTTGCCGGGCACGGCGGTCGATCGCTCGCAAACAGTGCCTGCCACACCTTGAGCAGCAGCGCCCCATCGCGCAGCATGAAGTAGGCGTGGTCGATTCCGTCCCGCTCCAGCGCCGGTCGCAGCCATTGGCAGAAGCCTACCGTCAGCGGGCCGGCAGCCGCATAGCCGAGCCTCCACCAGAAATCGCCCGCCCGACCTGCATCAGCGGCTGCCTGCGGAGTGCTGCGAACAACTCCCCGCATAAAAGAGTGAGCGGCGCGCGCGCCATGCTCTTCTGCCGTGCCACGCAGTTGTTCCGGAGTGAGAAGCGTAAGCTCATCGCGGCAGGCTTTGTGCGGATGAAGAATCGACAGAAGGCCTGACTCGCGCGCCCGCTCGCCGTCAGACACAGGATGATCGCCGACGTGCAGGACTGAGCCCGGATCGAGCGTGAGGGTCGCCAGCACCACCGGGAACAGCTCGCCGGACTGCTTGGACTTGCGCGTTGCGGAGGAAGCGAACAGCGTCTCTGAAGTCGCATCGTAGCCGGCGGATTGAAGCAGCCGTAGTAGAAACTCCTGCGTGTGGTAGGTGTCGGAAACGAACAGAACCTGCTTGCCTGCTGCGCGCGCTTCCTGGTAGAGAGCATGGAGCGGCGGATTGGCAGCGCAAAGCGCAAGTTCGATCTGTTCCTCCGCCGCTACAAAGTCTGGCGCATGCTCCCACGCAAGCCCGGCGAGATCGCAGAACACCTGGTAGATCTCCAGCAGGTTAACTTCATAGCTGCCGATCAGCTTCGCGACCATGGCGCGCGCCTTCGACTCCGCTCGTATGCGCAGACGGGCGATCGGACCAGCGAAGCAGTGCGAGCAGAAGGCCGGATGCTGCTCAAGATGCAGGAAGACGTCAGCCGGGTGATCGACGTAGCGGACCACTGCCGTGTCGAAGATGTCGAAGGAAACTGTCTGGGCGTAGCGCAGCGCCTCGCGAAAGGCTCGCGGAAGTGTCGCAGCAGGAGTGTAGGCGGCGTTCTGTGAGGCGGCAAGGGCGCGTACATGAGCTTCAAGTTGAGCAAACTCGAAGGTCGTGCCGGCGGCAGGAGCTACCGGCCGGCTGCGCTCTCCGTTGTTCAAAGCTTCACCGATCCGCTCTGCCGCGATCGCCACCGTGTCTGAACTCTAGCGCGGCCCGGGCCCGGACCATCGTTGGATTCGCCTCTCTGATTACCTATGTTATGGAGCCGAGCTGATCCGCTATTTCAGCGACCACCGACGACCAGTCTCCAGGACCGGCCTGCCGGAAGAGCTTCATGGTCGGATACCAGGAAGTGGCGGAGCCGGCAAAGCCCCATCGCCAGTCCGGCACGTTTGCCAGCAGCATCCACACCGGTTTGCCTAGGGAGCCGGCGAGATGCGCCACCGCACTGTCGATCGAGATCACCAGGTCCAGCCCGGCGATGATCTCAGCTGTATCAGCAAAATCACGAACATGGGAACAGTCCTCAGCGAAGCAGAACGCTGCGCCGTGCTCTTCGATCTGCGCGGCTGCCGGTCCCGTCTGCAGCGAGGCGAAGGTGATGCCGGGCACTCGGGCCAGCGGCTTCAGCGTGGCGAGCGAAAGAGAGCGTAGCCGATCGCGCGAATGCTTCGGATTGCCGGCCCACACCAACCCGACGCGGCAGCCGGGCGCGGGTCGTGGAGCGTCGGCTACTTGCAACACCAGCGGCGGAGGGATCGTCTCGCAGGTCGTGGCGAAGACGCGCGGCAGGCTCATCAGCGGCAGGTAAACATCGAATTCTGGAAGCGGCTCCCCTTGCGCAATGCACTGGCTCACTCCGGGCAGCGCATCAAGGAGCCTGCGCAGTGCCGGCTGCACTTCCAGGATCACGCGGCCGCCTTGCGCGGTGACCAGCGGCAGGTAACGCGCAAACTGCAGCGTGTCACCAAAGCCCTGCTCGGCGCGAAGCAGCAGCGTTCGCCCTGCGAGCGGGCTGCCATCCCACATCGGCGCTGTCACAGCCGGAAAGTTGTGCCGTAGCGACTCCACCTCGCGACGCCACTCGTACTCGCGCCAGCCTGCCTCATACTGGCCGTGCAGCAGCAGGGCCATGCTCCAGTTAAAGCGCCCATCCGCGAACCCGGGTCGCCCGGCGACGAGTTCGCCCAGGCGCGCAACAGCGCTCGGGTCGCCGCGTACAGCGCGCACTCCTTCTAGATTCATGCTCAACTCGAACGAGGCAGGGTCGTGCGGTGAAGGCGTGTGACAGCCCACTTCGTAGCATGCAGCCGCCTCCTCGAGTCGTCCCCGCTCGAGCTCCAGGGTGCCGAGTACGCCGGCAAGGTGGCTATGCGTCGGGGAAGAACGCGGTTCCGTGCCGTCGAGCGCCCTCCGGTAGGACTCCGTCGCCTCCTCGAGCAGGCCCTGTGCCTGCTGCAACGCGCCCAGGTCGTGCCAGGTAAGCGCATTGTGCGGGTTCAAATCGAGCGCGCGGCGCAGGTACTTTTCCGCCGCTTTCTCCGCACCCAGTTTCAGGGCCTCCTTACCCAGGTTGTGGAAGGCGCCGTCAAAGCTCGGCTGCAGCTCCGTCGCTCTCAGATAAGCGGCCAGTGCGGCCTCACCCTCGCCCTGTCGCGATAGCACCACGCCGAGATTGTTCCACGCGTCGGCGGTGGTCTCCGGATGCTCGGGCGAGGCAAGCTCGATCGCTCTTCGATAGAGCGCCGCGGCCTCGCTGAACCGTTCGCGCTGCTGCTCAAGCACGCCCAGGTTGTAGCAGGCGTCGCCGGAGCCGGGATCAAGTGCCAGGGCCCGACGGAGGCTCGCTTCCGCCGCGCCCAAGTCGCCTGCCTCCGTCAGCGCGCGGCCCAGCATCAGGTGCGGAGCCGGGTCGGACGGCGCCAGCCGCGCCGCTTCCCGGTAGCGCGCGATCGCTGCCGCGCCGCGCTGCTCTTCCTCTTCAAGGCGCCCCAGCGACATCTGCGTCTCGACCGAGCGCGGCGCGAGCCGCAGCGCTTTGGCATAGCAGGCGCGCGCCTGCACGCGGTCGCCGCTCTCGGCCATCAGCTTGCCCAGGTTCAGGTGCGCGTCGGCATTGCCAGGAGCCAGCTGGATCGCGCGGCGGTACGCCTGTTCCGCAGCGGCAAAGTCCCCCGCCCGCTTCTGCATGTTGCCGAGATTGTTGTGATACGCAGAGAATCGCGGGTTGCCGGCGATGGCGCGTTCAATCAGCGCAATTGCGCCTGCCGGGTCGCCCTGCTGCCCGCGCAGCACGCCCAGCAGGTGCAGCGCGTCTGCGTGCGCCGGATCCCAGCCAAGCACCTCCCTGTAAACGCACTCCGCCTCGGCGAGGCGCCCTTGCTGGTGCAGGCGCAAAGCCTCGGCAATGCGCTCCTTCGCCGAAGATGTGGGCACCGGGGTCATGCGGCAGCCTCCCGGCGAGAGCGTAGCACGCAGCCTGAGAGAACTACTCGACGAACCCCCGCCGCTCACACTTTCGTACTCGGCTCTTGCACCGGGCACGCTCTCTGGGGATCAGACCGGGTCAAATTGGAACAGTGAATACGCTCGCCCATCAGGGATGAAAATACCTCTGCCGGGTTCTCTCCCGTCTGCGGTATACCTGTCACCTATGTACCGCATTGCCCTTCTTCTGCTGCCCGCCTTGCTTCCTGCCTTTGGACAGGACACTAAGGCGAAGGCCGTTCCGGCCAGCGAGGCCGACGGCTACAAGAATGAGTCCATCGTCTTCGAGCGCCTGGAGACAACCATCCGCATGCATGCCGACGGCACCGGGCGGCGCGACGCTCACACGCAGATTCGCATCCAGTCCGAAGCCGCGGCGCGGCAGTTCGGCGTGCTTTCGTTTGCCTACGACTCTGCCAACGAGACGCCCACGATCGCGTACGTACGGGTGCACAAGGCCGACGGGTCCACGGTCGAAACTCCGGCCGCCGATGCGATCGAGATGCCTGCGCCGGTCACCCGCCAGGCTCCGCTCTACTCAGACCTCAAGGAAAAGCAGATTCCCGTGCGCTCGCTCGCCGCCGGCGACACGCTCGAGTACCAGCTCAACACCGCCATCACCAAGGCCGAGACGCCCGGCCAGTTCTGGGGCGCGGACCACTTCACGCCGCCGGGAACCTTCATCGTGCTCAAGGAATCGCTCACGCTCGAAGTCCCCAAGGACAAGTACGTCGAGGTTTGGAGCCCCAACCATAAGCCCGTGACCGCTGAGCATGACGGCCTCCGCACCTACACCTGGACGGTAGCCCAACTCACGCCCGCGCCCAGGCAGGACAGCCAGGGCGCCGCAGCCAAGCAGCCCAGGGACCCGGACGAGGACGCCGACGGACGCAAGCTGCCCTCAGTCGCCTGGACCACCTTCCACAACTGGGCCGAAGTAGGCGACTGGTACCGCGCCCTCGCGCTGCCACGCGCCCAACCTACGGACGCGCTCAAGGCGCGGGCCGAGGAGATCACCAAGGATGCAAAGACGCCCGAGGAGCAGGTCCGGGCCATCTACCAGTTCGTCTCGACCGGCACCCGCTATATCGGCATCGATCTGGGCGCCGGCCGCTATCAGCCACACCCCGCCGCCGACGTGCTCTCGAACCAATACGGTGATTGCAAGGACAAGGACACGCTGCTCGAGGCGCTGCTGCGGGCAAAAGGATTCACCACCGCACCGGCGCTGATTGGTGTCGGCATCACGCCAGTGGCGGAGGTGCCCACCCCGGCGGTCTTCAACCATGTCATCACCACCGTGACCATACCCGGCCAGCCGGGACACATCTGGCTCGACTCGACGCCCGAGGTCGCGCCCTACCGCCTGCTCATCGCCGCCATCCGCGACCAGCAGGCCCTGGTCGTGCCCGCCGATGCTCCGGCGGCGCTTGAGCGTACGCCCGCGACCGCCCCTTACCCCTTCGTCGCACACTTCGAGGCCAAGGGCACGCTCGATGCCGAGGGCAAGATGTCCGGCCACATCGACGCGACGTATCGCACGGATGACGAAGTCTTCGTTCGCGACCTGGCCCGCGCCGCGCCCGCCGACTGGGACAAGGCCTCACAGTATGTTTCGTCGAACACCGGCTTCAGCGGCACCACCAGTAACACCCGCTTTGCGCATGCCAACGACTACGGCGCGCCCATCGAGCTGATGTACGACTACTCGCGGCACCCTTACGGCGACTGGGACAACCTGCGCATCGTCCCGCTCTTCCCTGCGCTCGACTTCACCCTGCTCGACACAGACGACCCTGCGCCGACCACCGACATCGAGCTGGGCGCCCCCCGCACGATGGTCGCGACCAGCCGCATCAAGCTGCCGGAGGGCTTCCACACCGACCTGCCCGACCCCATCCACGTCAAGACGCCGTTTGCGACCTTCGACAAGACCTACAAGTTTGAGAACGGCGAGGTCGTCGCCGACCGCACCATCGTGGTGCTCAAGCAGAAGGTGCCGAAGGCAGACTGGAAGAGCTACCAGGCGTTTACCAGGGACATCTCGCTGGGCTCGGAGAACTGGATTCAGTTGATTCGTCCAGTGAAAACTGCTGAGTCGAAACCACTGCCAGCGGGAGTGGCCATCAAGAAGGAGGAGAAGCCCGAGACGAAGGCGCAGACGGTCGAGATAAAAAATCTCCCACTCGCCGCTCCCGATGCCGCAGCAAAAGGCGAGAAGATGGCGGAGCCGCCTGCCGACGCCTCCGTTCAAGAGCTGATGCAGACCGCGGTGCGGCAGACGATGGCCGGCCAGTACGCAGCGGTGACAGCCACGCTCGATCGGATCAAGGCTAAGGACCCGAAGCATGAAGGTTTGTGGCTGATGTACGGGGCGATCGCCGAGACGGAGCGGCGCTTCCCTGAGGCTTTCGAGGATTTTCGCAAGGAGTTATCGCAATTTCCCGACAGCGCGCGCGCCGCAGGCGCACTCGCCGATACTCAGAAGCGCAGTGGTGACGCCGCCGGCGCACGCAAGACGCTCGAAGACTTTCTGGCCACGCACCAAGCAGCGGATCTGGCTGGCGGCATGCGTCTCGACCTGATCCTCGCCGGCTACCAGAACGAAGCCGGCGACCACGAAGCCGCGCTCAAGACCCTTACCGCCGCGGCGGACAAGGACCCCGACAATCGCTCCATCCGCCTCCAGGAAGCCAACACCCTCCTGCTGCTGAAGCGCAACGACGAAGCCGCTGCCGCCGCCAAAAGCGTGCTCGACGGCAACGACGGCACCGCTGACACTCTCTACGGCAACGACGCTGCTTACGTGCTCTCGCAAACCGGCCTCGACCTGCCCTTTGCCGAAGAAGTCTCCCGCCGCTCGATTACCAAGCTCGAAGAGTCGAGCGCCACCATCTCGACCGCCGAGGTCAACAGTAAGGCCTTCCGCCAGGCCAACCTGCTCATCGCCGCCTGGGACACCCTCGGCTGGATCCTCTACCGTGAGGGCAAGCTCGATGAGGCCGAGCCATACCTGCTCGCAGCGTGGCGCAATGGCCTGCACCCCGAGGTTGGCGAGCACCTCGCCGAGCTTTACGAGGCCCGAGGCAAAAAGCAGGAAGCGCTCGACATGTACACGCTTGCCGCCGCCTCCAAGGAAGGCCGCCCTACAGCCGAGGTCAAGTCCAGCATCGACACCGGCATTGCGCGCCTCATCGCCGCCGGTCTCAAAGCTGCCGCCGGCAATACCACGCAGGCGCTGCAGGAGTCGCGCACCTACAAGATCGCGCGCCCCTCTGGCGCCAGCGGGTGGGGCACCTTCCGCCTGCAGATCACCGCCGCCGGCGTC
>CAXUND010000101.1:0-11326 GCA_964252445.1 uncultured Acidobacteriaceae bacterium
GATCAGCCGGCCCGCTCCCGCTCGCCGGGGCGCGCATCGACACGGCGGCGCTCAGGCGAGACAATGAAGTGTCATCCGGCAGCCGTCTGAGGAGAATCGGTTGAATTTGAAGCTGCGTCCGCGCGCAAATGTGCGCGCAAAGATCAGTGCGTTGGGCACCTACGTTCCGCCTCGTCTGTTGACCAATGCGGATCTTGAGAAGATGGTTGACACCTCTGACCAGTGGATCCTCGACCGGACCGGCATTCGCGAGCGGCACATCGTCGACCCCGGCGTCGCGACCAGCGACATGGCGGCGGAGGCGGCCAAACGCTGCCTGGCGGAGCGGGGCATCGGCGCAGACGAGATTGAAGCGATCATCGTCGCGACAGTCACGCCCGACATGCTGTTTCCCTCGGCCGCCTGCCTCATCCAGGACAAGCTGGGCGCTTCGCAAGCCTGGGGCTTCGATCTGAACGCGGCCTGCTCGGGCTTCGTCTATGCGCTGCAGGTCGGCGGCAAGCTGATCGAGAGCGGCGCACATTCAAAGGTACTGGTGATCGGCGCCGACACCATGTCCTCGATCATCGACTACACCGACCGCACCACCTGCATCCTCTTCGGCGATGGCGCCGGGGCCGTGCTGCTCGAACCCGCAGCAGAAGGCGAGATCGGGCTGATCGACTTCGTTCATGAGCTCGACGGGTCGGGTTCCGTCTCCCTCTTCATGCCCGGCGGCGGCAGCCTGCATCCGCCCTCGGCCGAGACCGTCGCCAAGAAGATGCACTACGTGCACCAGGATGGCGGAGCGGTCTACAAGTTTGCCGTTCGCAAGATGGCCGAGGCCTCAGAGCGCGTGCTCGAGCGCAGCGGCATCACCGCGGCCGACCTGGGCTGCTTTGTGCCGCACCAGGCCAACCGGCGCATTATCCTCTCCACCGCCGAGCGCCTCGGCATGCCGCTCGAGCGCGTGATCATCAACATTGATCGCTACGGCAACACCACCGGCGCAACCATCCCCCTGGCCCTTGAGACGGCGCGCCAGGAAGCCCGCCTGAAGCGCGGAGACCTGGTGCTGCTCGCCAGCGTGGGCGCGGGCTTCACCGTCGGCGCCTCGCTGCTGCGGTGGGAGATGGAGTAAGTGGTGACTGTCAGCCGTGAAGCAGCCAGTCGAGCTGTTCCTCGGTAAGCGGCACCACCGAGAGCCGGAACTGGCGAAAGAGCGGTGAGCCCTCGAAGACACCTGCCTCGCGCATCGCGTCCAGCGTTTTGGGCTGCTTGAGGCGCTTACCGGCCTTGATGCGGACCAGCGGGTTCTTCTCATCGCTCGTGTCAACAGAGACGACCTTGGCCGTGCCCACCGCCTCCTTGCCGATGTTTGAGTGATAGATGATCAGCGCCTCGCCCTTCTTCATACCGCGCAGGTAGTTGTGCGCCTGGGGATTCTTGATGCCGTCCCACACCGTCTCGCCCTCGCGCTCCAGGTCATCAAAGGAGTACTTGTCAGGCTCCGTCTTCAGCAAATAGGGCATTGCGTCTCCTAGCGTAATCCCGTGATCTCGCCGTCTTCATCCACATCGATGGCCATGGCTCGTGAGGTCTTGGGCAGCCCCGGCATCAGCATCATATTGCCGGCGATCGCGACCAGGAAACCCGCCCCGGCGGAAAGCGAAACAGCGGTGATGTGCAGCGTCCAACCAGACGGCGCGCCCGCCAGCTTTGGGTCGTCCGAGAGCGAGTACTGCGTCTTCGCGATGCACACCGGCAGCTGGTCATACCCCCACCGACTGTAGCGCTCCAGCTGCTCCTCTGCGGCCGGCGAGAAGCTCACCCCGTCAGCGCCGTAGACCTCGGTGGCGATCTTACGTATCTTCTCTTTGGGCAATTCGTCCGGAGCATAGGCGGAGCGAATAGCCGGCGACGGATGGTCTTTGATCAACTGGACCACCGCCCGTGCAAGGTCGGCTGCGCCTTCCCCGCCGCGGGTGAACGCCTCCACAAACGCGCTGGGCAGTTGGTGCGCTTTGCACCACGCTTCGAGGCGCCGCAGCTCGTCTTCTGTGTCCGCCGGGAAGTGGTTGATCGCGACGACAACCGGCAGGCCGAAGCCGCGGAGGATTTCAACGTGCTTCTCAAGATTGGCAAAGCCGAGTTCCAGAGCATCCTCCCTTCTGTCGCCCGGCCCACGTTCCCCGGCCAATGCATTCCCCTGGTTCTTCAGGCTCTGCGCCGTGGTGACCAGTACCGCCGCGGCAGGCTCGATGCCGGCAACGTGCCGCACGATGTCGATGTACTTTTCGAGCCCAAGGTCCGAAGCAAAGCCGCACTCGTTTACCGCGTAGTCCGCCAGCCGCAGCGCCATCTTCTGGCTGACAACGCTCGACGTTCCATGCGCAATGTTGGCGAACGGCCCGGCATGCACAAAGGCGGGAACGCCCCCGGTGGTCTGGACCAGGTTCGGCAGCAGCGCCTCCGCCAGCAGCGCCATCATGGGGCCGACAGCGCCGAGATCGGCCGCGCGGACCGGCTCGCCTGCTTTCGTTTCTCCGATGACGATCGCGCCAAGGCGGGCGCGCAGGTCTTCAAGGTTCGCCGCGAGCGCAAGAATCGCCATGATCTCGGACGCCGCCGTGATGACAAATCCGGTTGCGCGGTCCCCGCCTTCGCGCGTCTTCTGCCCTGCACTCACCACAATCCGTCGCAGCGCGCGATCGTTCATGTCCATCGCGCGCGGCCAGGCGATCTTCGCCGGCTCAAGGCCGAGCTCGTTCCCATGGAACAGGTGCGCATCGATCAAGGCCGCGAGCAGGTTGTGCGCCGAGGTGATCGCGTGAAAGTCGCCATGAAAATGCAGGTTGATCTTCTCGCTTGGCTCGACCTGCGAGCGCCCACCGCCCGCGGCACCGCCCTTCATGCCGAAGACCGGCCCTAGCGATGGCTCGCGCGAGGTCAGGATCACGCTTTCGCCGATCGCCGCCAGCCCCTGCGTCAGGCCGATCGAGGTCACCGTCTTGCCTTCACCTGAAACGGTCGGCGTGGTCGCAGTGACCAGAATCAGCTTGCCCTGGCGCGCATACTCCGGGTCGGTCAGCACGCTCAGACGCACCTTCGCCCCGTAGGCGCCAATCGGCTCGTAGGAGTCTTCCTTCAGGTTCAGCTTTTCGGCGATCGCGCGAATCGGCTGGAGTTCGTGGTTCATGCTTCTCCTGGTTTGAGCGCGGCAAGCGTCTTCTCGAGGCTCGCGGAGTCTTCAACGTTGAGCGCGGTCTGCGCGCGGTCGATCTGGCGCAGCAGTCCGCTGAGCACCTTTCCCGGCCCGACCTCGATGAACCGTGTCGGGTGCATGCTGATGAGCAGCCGCATCGACTCCACCCAGCGCACCGCGCCCGTTACCTGGCGAATGAGCCCGTCGCGCAGCGCCGCGGCGGCTGTTTCCGCGCGCGCATCGACGTTGACGATCACCGGCACGGCAGCGTCCTTGAAGTCGAGCGCATCAAGCAGCTTTGCCAGGCGATCCTGCGCCGGCCGCATCAGCGCGCAGTGGAAGGGCGCGCTCACCTGCAGCATCACCGCGCGCCTGGCGCCTGCCTCCTTAGCAAGAGCGGCAGCGCGCTCGACTGCGGCTGCAGCGCCGGAGATGACCGTCTGCTCCGGCGAATTGAGATTCGCAGGGGAAACGACGGCGTCGGTCTCGCTGGCGGCCGCGGCGCAAGCGCCCCTCACCGCATCCGCATCAAGTCCGAGGATGGCCGCCATTGCGCCTTCACCCGCAGGTACTGCCTGCTGCATGTACTGTCCGCGTGCATGCACCGCGCGTACCGCATCCTGGAAGCTGAGCGCCCCGGCAGAGACCAGCGCGGCGTACTCCCCGAGTGAGTGGCCGGCCACACATGCGGGCGTGACACCGCGAGCGCGCAACGCTCGCTCGGCGGCAATCGATACAGTGACAACGGCGGGTTGCGTAAACTCTGTGAGCCGCAGCTGTTCTTCCGGTCCGTTGAAGATCACCTGAGAAAGTGCAAACCCAAGGGCGTCGTCAGCCTCTTCAAACACGGCGGCCGCTTCGGGGAAGTTGTCGTGCAGATCGCGGCCCATTCCGGCCGCCTGCGAGCCCTGTCCAGGGAAAAGAAATGCAACCATGCCTCCTGTATATGAACTGATCAAGCCGAATGGCGCAAGTTGACCCGTAGGCCGGGCACTGAAAGCGCATCTCTCAAGAGAGACATCCTCGAAAGGACTTCAAATGAGTTCCCCCAAAGAGTTAGTAGATCCGCGTACCCGCTTTCCCCAACCTCCGTTCCCGCAGGACCAGCAGGACGCACCCGGCGAAGATGCCCTCGAACCCCGCGCCGAGCACGGGCAGAAGAGCTACACCGGATACGGCCGTCTGGAAGGACGCGCAGCCCTGATCACCGGAGCCGACAGCGGCATCGGCCGCGCCGTGGCGCTCTGCTTCGCCAAGGAGGGCGCCGACATCCTCTTCACCTGCCTTGAGGAAGAGCAGGCCGACGCAAAGCAAACGGTGCAGCTCGTAGAGGCGACCGGTCGAAAGGCCATCGCCATGCCCGGCGACATCCGCGAGAAGTCTTTCTGCAAACAGCTGGTCGACGCGACGGTGAAGGAGTTTGGACGCCTCGACATCCTGGTCAACAACGCGGCCTTTCAGCGCACCTATGAGAAGCTCGAAGACATTCCAGAGGACGAGTTCGACGCCACCTTCCGCACCAATGTCTACGGGACCTTCTTTATAACGCAGGCGGCCCTGCCGCAGATGAAGCCTGGCGGCGTGGTGCTCAACACCTGCTCCATCCAGGCGTATGAGCCCAGCGCTGAGCTGGTGGCCTATGCGGCAACAAAAGCCGCCTTGGTCAGCATGACCAAAACCTTTTCAAAGCTCGCCATCAAGCAGGGAATCCGTGTGAACGGGGTTGCGCCCGGACCCGTGTGGACACCGCTCATTCCGGCGACCATGCCTGCCGAGAAGGTAAAGGAGTTTGGCAAATCGTGCCTCTTTGAGCGGCCTGCGCAGCCAGTCGAGGAGGCAGCCGTGTATGTCTTCCTCGCCTCTGACGATGCCAGTTTTGTGACCGGCGAGATCTATGGCGCCACGGGAGGGAAGAGCCCGGTGTAACCACCGCGCTACGCAATCGCCGCAGCAATAGTGGTGGCCCAAAAAATAGGCGGGACTTCAATCTACTCGGAACGAGGATATCGATGAAGAAGCTACGGTGGATCGCACCGAGCTTTGCTGTTGTCTGCTGCATTCATGCCGGGCGGCGTTTCGGCGCATGCGAGCGCTCCGCAGTAACTGGGGCAAGGGACTTGTCGATAGTCAGCAAAAAGGCTGCGCAGCATGCGCAGCCTTTCTATTGCTCAACTGCCACAGCTCATGCGTGCGCAGCTTCAAGGTTACGGTGCTCTGCAACCGTGGTTAGCGCCTTGTCAGCGTGAATTTCTTCCTGGAGCGTCTGCTCTAGCAGCGCAGCCTGCTGCGTCTCGCCAAGCAGGTTCGCCCACTCACGCGCGCTGCCGTAAGAAGCGATCTCGAAGTGCTCGATCTTCTGCGCCGCGGCGATGATACCGACATCGCGCACCGCATCATCATTCGCAGCCGCAATCGTGGTCTGACCGGCGGCAATCAGTGCAGCGGTCACTGCGCACTTCTTGTCGCTGTCACTGTGGGAAAGATCCGTCAGGATCTTCTTGACCCGCTCTGCCTGCACCTCGGTCTCGCGCAGGTGAGCCTGCAATGCGTGCTTGAGGCTTACATCGGTGGCTGCTTCAATCATCTTCGGCAACGCCGTTGCAATCTGATCTTCAGCCGAGAGCAGAAAGCGAAGCTGGGTTTCGTAGAGCTCGCGAAGATTGTCGATATCGCCTGAGAAAAGTGCCATTGGTATCCTCTTTCTTGTTTGCAGAGCGCTTTGCGCTCAACTCTGCCAAGTAAGAAGCGGCTCTCTACTCACGCTGTTGTCCCAGACCGGCTGAAGCTGTTGATGAGTGAACCTGCGCTATTTGCGAAGCGCAGCCAACCCGGCGTTCCCGTACCCAGCACAGCTGATGTGGTTATCGCGCGGTGGGAACAGGCTGCGCGGCCTGCGCGAGCTCCGGCTGCGCGGGGACCTTGGCGGAAGCGGCCTTCTTGGCCGGGTTTGCAGCAGCCGCTGCAGCTTCCTGCGCGGCCAGCACCTTCTTGCCGGGGGCGAGGATCGCGTGCAGCGTGGTGCCTTCCATTCTCGGCATGAACTCAACCGTCCCGGTCTCGCCGATGTCTATGATCAAACGATTAATGATGTTGTAACCGAGGTCGCGATGGGCCATTTGCCGGCCCCGGAAACGCAGCGACGCCTTCACCTTGTCGCCTTCACCCAGAAACCGCAGGGCCATATTCTTTTTTGTCTGGTAGTCGTGCTCGTCGACGGTAACGGAAAACTTCACTTCCTTGATGACGATGATCTTCTGCTTCTTGCGCGCCGCGCGATCGCTCTTGTCTTTCTCGTAGAGGAACTTGCCGTAGTCCTGGATGCGGCACACCGGTGGCATCGCAGTCGGCGAAACTTCCACCAGGTCGAGCCCCCGCTCCCGGGCGATTTTCAAGGCCTCGAACGGAGCGAGGATGCCGAGCTGCTCGCCATTCTCGTCTATAACGCGTACTTCGCGCGCACGGATTTTGTCATTGATGCGGATGAACTGTTTGGCCGAACGCTTGTCGATGATTGCCTCCGAAGATTCGAGGCAGGGCACGCCTCAACTACAGTCTAGCATTGCCCCGCAAGTGCCCGTCCGTAGATCTCGTCGCTCTCCGCGCCCGCCAGGGCCTCTATCCTCAGCGTGATCAACCGGTTTCGAACAGGCGCTTCTCCGGCATCACCCATCGCCCGATCGGGCGGATCAAGCCGCACCTCGAGGAAGTTGTCAGTGAGGGCGCGGCCGCCCATGAGCGTGACCGCCGACCGGGTCTGCCCCAGGAAGCGCTCGCGGAATGCCCGGGCTTTGGCGGCTATCAGCCCCCGCAGGGCCGCCATGCGCTCGCGCACCGCTGCCGCTGGCACCGGCGTCCACGCGGCAGCCGCGGTCCCCGGGCGGGCTGAGAAGGGAAACAGGTGCAGGTAGGTGAGCGGCTGGGCGGCGATGAAGCGGTAGCTCTGTTCAAAGAGCTCGTCCGTCTCTCCCGGGAAGCCGACCATCACGTCCGCGCCAATCGCCGCATCGGGTGCGATCTCGCGCATCCGCGCCAGCTTCTCCGCATAGTGCCACGGCCGGTAGCGCCTGTACATGCGACGCAGGATCGTGTCCGAGCCCGACTGCAGCGGCACATGGAAGTGCGGCGCCAGGCGTGGATGCAGGCCGTGGCTCAAGGCCGAAAAAAGCTGCAGAAGCTCGGGAGTCCAATCCATCGGCTCGACCGAACTCAGGCGCAGACGAGGCAGCGTGGTCCGCTCGAGCAGGGTGCTGACAAGTCCATGCAGACTGCTCCGCGGGGAGAGATCGCAGCCCCAGCGGCCGAGATTGATGCCCGAGAGCACCAGCTCCTGTCCGCCGTCATCGGCAAACTCGCGCGCGGCGTCCAGGCACTCCGGCAGAGGAGTCGAGCGGCTGGGGCCGCGGGTCGTGGGAATGATGCAGAACGAGCAGCGGTGCGCGCATCCGTCCTGCACCCTGAGCACCGGGCGGGTGCGGCCGGCGCCCGGGATCAGACCGTGTACAGGCAGGCGCGACGAGTCGGCATGAGCAAAGTCGTCGGCAAGCACCGGCGCGAGCGCAGAGACGGGGATGAGCCTCGCAGCCGAGGCGACCTCGGCAACCAGTCCCTTGTGACTGTTGCCGATCACCGCGTCCACGCCGGCCAGAGCCGCTACTTCCTCGGGCGCCCGTTGCGCGTAGCAGCCGGTGACCACGATGCGCGCGTCAGGGTTACGTCGGCGAGCGCGGCGGATGTAAGCCCGTGCGGTCCGCTCCGCTTCCTCGGTCACGCTGCAGGTATTTACGACCACCACGTCCGCTTCTGCTCCGGGCGTATGTCCCCTCCGGAGCAGTTGCCCTGCGATGGCGTCCCCATCTGCCTGGCTGGCCCTGCAGCCGAAATTTTCTACGTGGTAGGTGGGCACCTAAGTGAGTGTAAATCGGACACTTTCACTGCATGCAATCGCGCTTGGCCATCTACCGCGGCCGGCAGGCTACCGGATGACCGGCGCGGCCACGCTGGGGTAAAATCGGGTTTCTGCAAGTGAGCGCACGCGAGGACCTATGACAGCGAAACGACGCATCCTGCTGGTGGACGATGAACTGACGATCCTGCTCACCCTGAAGGCAGTGCTTGAGCACAGCGGATTCGAGGTCGACACCGCCGCCTCGGCAAGGGAGGCGAAGTCAAAGCTGCGGCACGGTGTTTTCCAGATGGTCATCACCGACATGCGGATGGAGAGCGACACCTCGGGTCGCGATGTCGTCGAGGCAGCGCGCAAGGCTCCTTACCAGCCGGCCGTGGCTATGCTGACCGCCTTCCCCGAGGGAGGGAGCGAGCTCGAGGATCCCGGCGCGGACAAGATGCTGGTCAAGCCAATGGGCATGAAAGAATTACTGTCACAGCTTGAATCCTTGCTGAAGAGCCATGAGGCAAAGAAGAGGCGCCTGGAAAGCATGGTGGCGAGCGCGTCTGAAGCCAAGGTCGCGCAGGCCTGACGAGGAGCCCCCAACCGGCCGAGGAAGAGCCCGCCACGGACGAACGATCCCGCAACCAGCAAAGAGCCCGGCGCGTATGCGCCGGGCTCTTTCGTCTCAGCCCAAAAATCAGTCTGCTTCCTTCCGGGCCTTCTTGCGATTCCGCTTGCGCGCCAGCGCTTCTTTCACGCGACGCTTCTCTCCGGGCTTCAGGTAGAAGCTGTGACGCTTCACTTCCTTGATAATGTCCTCGGTCTGCACCTTGCGCTTGAAGCGGCGCAGGGCGTTCTCAAGCGGCTCGCCTTCCTGCACGCGAACCTCTGCCAATCGAATACACCTCGAATCTTTCCCAGACTAAACACGGATGGGCCCTTCCAGTGTAGCAGCCTGGGCGTGCAGTGCAGCCGGCCGCCAGGTTTCTATCTGCGGCCGTTCGTCTTGGCTCCGCGGTTCTGGATCCCACACGTAAGATCGGCCGCGCCCCGGTACGTTTTGCCGTTCATTTATCCTGAGTGCTTATGTCCGAAGAGCAGATCCCGCCGCTGGGCGGCTACCAGGAATCAGCACTGGACGATGCCTTCGCCGCGCTTGCCCGCGAGGCTGCGGGTGCGCCGCTCCACGATGCGGATGCAGTAGAGGCCTTCCGTCTGCATTGGCTGGGCCGTAAGCAAGGTCGGCTCAAGCTGCTCTCGGACGCCTGGCTCAAGGCCGCGCCGCCCGAGGCCAAGCGCGCCTTGGGCCAGCGCTTCAACGCGCTCAAGGCCGAGATCGAGCAGCGCCTCGAAGCCGCGGCAGGCGCCGGCTCGGGCGCGGCACTCGAGTCCGAAGCCATCGACATCACCCTGCCCGGCACCGCGAAAGTCCTGGGGGCGGAGCATCCGCTCATCCGCACCATGCACGAGATGGTCCAGGTCTTCGAGCGCATGGGTTACTCGGTCGGCACCGGCCCCGAGGTCGAGACGGATTACTACAACTTCGAGAGCCTGAACTTCCCGCCCGGCCATCCGGCGCGCGATACCCAGGACACGCTGGTGATCGCCAACCAGGAGCGAAGGCCGCTGCGGGAGCGCCTGCTGATGCGCACCCACACCTCGCCCGTCCAGATCCGCACCATGGAGCAGCAGCCGCCGCCGGTGCGCATCGTCATCCCCGGCAAGGTCCACCGCAACGACGAGTCGGACGCCACCCACTCGCCGGTCTTCCACCAGATCGAGGGCCTGTGCGTCGATGAGAACATCACCTTCGCCGACCTCAAGGGCACGCTCGCCCACGCCATGCGCGAGTTCTTCGGGCCGAATGTCAAAACGCGCTTCTTCCCCTCGTTTTTCCCGTTCACCGAGCCCAGCGCCGAGGTCGATACGACGTGCCCCGGTTGCGGCGGCAAAGGCTGCCGCAAATGCAAGCACTCAGGCTGGATCGAGCTATTAGGCTGCGGCATGGTCGACCCCGCTGTCTTTGGATTCGTGCAGGGAAAACAGCCAGGCTACGACCCGAAGAAGATTTCAGGATTTGCGTTCGGGATGGGCGTCGACAGGATCGCGATGATGAAGTACGGGATTACTGATATTGGATTGTTGTATTCAGGGGATGCGCGGTTTCTGGAGCAGTTTCGGTAAGCATCGTTTCGACATCTAAAAGAGCTTCGTGGTTTGGCGGCGGTGGAAAAGTGGGAAATCTATATCGGAGAGATTCGTACGCAAATTCGTTTCGCGCGTTTGGCCTACCAACTCTTTACGAAAGCACGTCATTCAACCAGTACAAAAGCAGTATTCCTCCACCTACACCACTTCATGGTGCATGTTGCTTCCATAGACAGGCTTCTATCATTCAAGCCTGAAAGCACAAGAGCCAAAATCCTGCAAAACAGGATCCAGTTATCGGGCACTGAACTCAAGCATGCAAAACGCGTGAGAAATCATCTGGAACACTACGACGAGCGCCTCGATAAATGGATCGCTGAACATTGGGGAAGTGCTTTCTTAGAGATGAATATCGTTACCGGAGCAAGTAGTTTCCCACACGAGATTGCATTAAGAGCATTAGACGGTGACACGCTCTACTTTGCAGGCGAGGCATATTTTCTTCCCGAGCTGCTTAGCGCAGTCTCACAACTCGATGAACGCTTAGCCTTGCTTGAGGCATGAGCATCCGGACGGTGTTCAGCATCGTTCAGCACAGTCTCCCTTGGTCCACGTGATGGGGAAGGTAGGTCTATGCGGCGAGCAAAGCCTAAGCTCGCGCGACTCAGAACCTAGCTACAGAAGCGCGAGAAAATCATCAACACTGAGGCCTGATAAACGGATCAGCGAGCGCAGTGTGCCCTCTTTCACTTCTTTGTGCTGCGGGACGGTGAGGTTAGCGCGCTCGCCTGACTTGGTCAGCACCACATGGCTGCCTACCTGACTGGAAAAGACCCAACCGGCCTTCTGAAATGCCCTGACCGCTTGCCTGCCGGAGATGTTTCCGAACCGCCCCATGCGCTGAGTATCGTCAATTGAAACGGGCAGTGCCGCTACGCGAGCCAAGTGGAACGAGGGAACTTCGTCCGAAACGGACCTGAATCTTTGCAGATCACGGGCTAGACCGCAACGACGACTTGTGCGAGCGCCGAAGGGATCAACTTGGCTGCTTTCTGATCCTCAGCCCACATCCAGGCGGTGATCGCTTCTCGAATGTTGGCAAGCGC
>CAXUND010000102.1:0-2130 GCA_964252445.1 uncultured Acidobacteriaceae bacterium
AGGATATTCAATGGAAGAAGGTTCGTGAAGAGTGGGGTCGGGGATGGGAGCCACTTAGGGACGAAATGATCATTTCCTTTGCTGCAATGATAAGAACGTCAAGCATTGTGTGTGTTGGAGCGGTGGTCGACTCCGCAGCGTATCGAAGGATCAGAGAGGAGATAGCAGACGGACTGTACTACAAAGATAGCAATCTTTTTGTGCTCCAACACGCCATCATGAAGGCTCTGGATAGAATCGAAAAGGTTGATAATTGTCCCTCAGTGTCGATTGTCTTAGATCATGACGCTGAGAATGCCTTTGACCAATACAAATATCTTGAAAACCTGAAATCGATGGAGCGCAATCCAATCACTCCGCCTGAGTTCAAGAGACGATTCTCTCGGATATCTAGGTACATCCATAACTTTTCGTTCGCTAACGATAAGTATTACTGCGGGCTACAAGCGGCGGACATGATCTCGTATGAGGCGAGAAAGATAAAGGTCAACCAGTTGACTGATCCAGGAACCAATTTCACGGACCACTACGCGTTACTAACGAGCTACCTCAATGCTCAACCGCAAGTGTTCGACGAGGAGCATTTGTACAAGATTGCCAGAAGAGAAAAGACGAGAGGTCTAGATGTGGAAAACGCTACCACCATCGAGTGAACAAGTGATTTCGATGCTGGAGTACGCAAGATGCCCAATAGCGACTTTTAAGCTGCTGTGCCGTTCTTGTGGTGAATAAGTTGATGCTAGAAGCTATAAATCAGCTCCCCGAGAAGATCTGCCACAGCAGCATGCCGTTGAGCACGATGATCACCGCTGCCGACAGCCAGCCGGCGCGGCGTGTCCAGCCACGGTTAAGGAACTGCCCCATCACCGACTCCCGGTTGGTGAGGATCAGCAGCGGGATCAGCGCAAACGGCAGCGCAAAGCTCAGCACCACCTGCGACAGGATCAGAATCTTGAGCGGATTGAGTCCGGTGGCGATCACCAGGATCGCGGGCACCAGCGTGATCAGCCTTCGCAGGAAAATGCTGAACTTGACCTCCAGGAAACCTTCAAGCACGATCTGCCCGGCCATCGTTCCCACGGTCGCGGACGACAGCCCCGAGCAAAGCAGCGCAATCGCAAAGATAGTCGCCGACGCCGGCCCAAGCAGCGGGCCTAGCGTGTGATGGGCGTCCTCGATCGAGAGTCCATCGGGCCAGCTTTGGCGAGCGAAGGCGGTGGCGGCGACGATCAGCATGGCCGAGTTGACCAGCCAGGCTCCGTTCATGGCTACCACCACGTCGACCTTCTCGTAGAACAGCAGCTGCATGCGTGATAGCACGTTGAAGCGAACGCCGGCCGCGGTCGACCCCGCCAGCTGCTCGCGCACCCTCGGCTGCACCAGGGCGGAGTGCAGGTAGATGACGTGCGGCATCACCGTCGCGCCCAGCATGCTGACCGCGTCATAGATGCTGCGGCGGTCGACCACCGGAACCAGGGTGTGGAAGGCAGCCAGGCGCCACGCGGGATGGATGAAGCCAAGCTCAAGCGCGTAGCAGATGCCGATGATGCAGACGAAGCCGATGATTGCCACCTCAAGCTTGCGAAAGCCCCACGACTCGAGCGCGAGCAGGGCGAAGACGCAGACTGCGGCGACAGCCGCAGCCAGCAGAAGGATCTCGGTCTTGCCCCAGCCCAGGTGCACAAAGTAGCTGCCGAACAGCAGATAGAAGCCGAGTGCCGCGCCGAGAAACTCGGCCAGGTCGGTGGCTAGTGCGCCGATCTCGGCCGCGACCCACAGCAGGTACACTACCGGGCGGCGAAAGTGGTCGCGGCAGTTCTCAGGCAGGCTGCGCCGGGTCGCGATACCCAGCTTGGCAGCCATGTACTGGATGAGGATGGCCATCGCATTCGACCAGAGCAGCACCCACAGCAGCTGGTAGCCAAAGCGCGCGCCCGCGGTGAAGTTGGTAGCGAAGTTGCCGGGGTCAATATAGGCGATGGAAGCGACAAAGGCCGGACCAAAGTGGGCGGCCACCATCTTGCCGCGCGCGAACAGCCCCGCGCGCCGGACCGGCTGCGGCGTGGGTTCGATGATCTGGGCCACTGGGTCGGTCATGCGCCTGTCCCGAGTATAAGTGCCCGTCGCGCC
>CAXUND010000102.1:2140-11305 GCA_964252445.1 uncultured Acidobacteriaceae bacterium
GGGGGCGGGCCGGCGCGGGTCCGGAGTAAACGGCCCGGGCCCCCCCCGCCTGGGCGTGGCCGCTCCGGTGCTATAGCCTGATCACCAGCATGGCAGGACTCAAAGTACTGTTAATCGGCGGCGGCGGGCGCGAGCACGCGCTTGCCTGGGCGGCGGTCAAATCTTCTCGCCTGGGAGAGTTGGTCGCCGCCCCGGGCAACGGCGGCATAGCCTCCCTGGGACGATGTGCGGAGGTCGACCAGACCAGCCTGAACGATCTGCTGCGCGTGGTCTCCGCCGAGCGGCCTGATCTGACCATCATCGGCCCGGAAGTACCGCTGGCGCTCGGCCTGGCCGACGAGCTCAAGCGCCGCAGCCTGCCCGTCTTTGGCCCGACGCGCGCGGCTGCGGCCCTTGAAACCAGCAAGAGCTTCGCCAAGCGCTTCATGCAGCGGCATACCATTCCAACCGCGCACTACGCCGTCTGTACGTCACAGGCAGAGGCGCTTGAAGCGCTTGAACTCTTCAACCTGCCGGTAGTGCTGAAGGCTGATGGACTGCAGGCCGGCAAAGGCGTGATCATCGCTGAGACAATCGCGGAAGCTCAGGCTGCCATCGGGGGCCTGTTCAGCGGGAGCCTGCTGGGAGCGGCTGAGACCGGCATCGTCATCGAAGAGTTCTTGACCGGTGAGGAGATCTCCTGGCTGATGCTTTCCGACGGCCGGCACGTTACGCCGCTGGTGCCGGCGCAGGACCACAAGCGGATCGGCGAAGGGGACACCGGGCTGAACACCGGCGGCATGGGCACGTACTCGACTGACACCATGCTGGCGCCGGAGATGCAGGAGTGGATCCTGCACCACATCGCGAAGCCCACCATCGCCGGCATGGCGGCCGAGGACACGCCATTCGTCGGGGTGCTGTTTCTGGGCCTGATGATGACTGCGCGCGGACCCATAGTGCTTGAGTACAACACCCGCTTCGGCGACCCGGAAACGCAGGCGGTGATGGTGCGGCTCGAGAGCGACCTGGTCGAGGGAATCGAGTCCTGCGTCGAAGGGCGCTTGTCGGAGGGCGAGTTTCGCTGGCGTCCAGGGGCGAGCGCCTGCGTGGTAGCCGCGTCTGCCGGGTACCCCAAGAGCTATGCACCGGGCAAGAAGATCAGCGGGCTCGAAGCCGCGGCAGACGTCGAGGGCGTCGTGGTCTTCCACGCGGGGACGAAGATCACCGGGAGCGAGGTAGTCACGGCGGGTGGACGTGTACTCGGGGTATCCGCCGCGGCCCCGACACTTGAGCAAGCACTGGCCCGCGCTTATGAAAGCATCGCGAACATTCACTTCGACGGCATGTACTATCGGCGCGACATAGGACACCGGGCGCTCAAGGCCTCGAGCTAACAATGAGTAAGTCGAAAGGCAAAAAAGAATGATTCTGAAAGATGACTTAGTCGCAGAAGTAAGTACCGCCACCGGTCCTATGCGCACTTACTTCTTTCATCCGGCCGTGGGAGAAGGTGCGAAATTTCCGGGAGTGATTCTTTATTCAGAAATATTCCAGATGACCGGACCTATCAGGCGCTTCGCCACCTTCATCGCCGGGCACGGATACCTGGTCGCGGTGCCCGAGATCTACCACGAGCTCGAACCGGCGGGGACCATCCTTGCCTACGATCAGGCCGGCTCCGACAAAGGCAATCACGATAAGTACGCAAAAGAGTTATCCAGTTACGACGACGACGCCCGCTCTCTGCTGAAGTACATGGCGCAGATGTCCGAGTGCAACGGAAAACTCGGGGTCGTCGGTATCTGCCTGGGCGGGCACCTCGCCTTCCGGGCCGCCATGAACCCGGAGGTGCGCGCTGCCGTCTGCTTCTACGCGACTGATATCCACTCGGGCACACTCGGCGCTGGCAAGATGGACGACTCACTCGCGCGAGCGTCCGAGATCAAGGGTGAGCTGCTGCACATCTGGGGCCGCGCCGACCCGCATGTCCCGCTTGAAGGCCGCCGCAAGCTGCTGGCGCGCCTCGACGAGATCAACGCCAATTACCAGTGGCTGGAGGTGAACGGCGCCCACGCCTTCATGCGCGACGAAGGCTACCGCTACGACCCGGCGCTCGAGTACCTGCTCAAGGGCGCGATGTTAGAGGTGCTGCACAGGAAGCTGGCACTCGGGCTATAAGGGTTCACAAATAGCGATGTCATCCTGAGCAGGTGAAGGACCTGCGCTTGATTCCGACGCGCAAGTACGAACCGCAGGTCCTTCGCTGCGCTCAGGATGACACTTGTTATGGTGATGATCGATTGGTGCCGAAGCCAACCCATCCCAAAGTCGCAGCCGCGACCTAAGCGCGATCTCTGCCGCTTCACTTACTTCCTTCCACTTCTTTTCGTCCTCGCCACAAAGCGCTGACACCATGCGCAGCGCCATCGGTCCGCGCCGGATCAAAGCGGCAGACGGCGGTTACGACTGCTTCAGCGTGGGGAAGGCGGTGATTCTCAGCTTGGCGCCGGCGTAGGGGCAGAGTGCAAGTGTCTGGGCAGCATCGGGGCCCGCTGCGGGGCTCTGGGGCACGGGATTGGCTACGCCGTCCTCGGCCCGCCACGCGTCGAGCCTGGCCGCCGGGACTTCGATACGCACCGGAGCCTGCGCCGACGAGAACGGTACATCGCCCACCGGCGACTCGCGCACGGTGAGCGCATGCGCGTTATCGTCCTGGACAGCGAGCGCGTAGTTCCACGCTGCGGCCGGGAAAACCTGCCAGTCCGCCGTCATGCCGCGATCGCGGAGCTTCACCCAGTCCGTGCCTACCGGGTAGGAGAAGACCAGCGGCCCGCGCAGGATGGAGGCAGAGTTGTTGAAGCCGCGTGCGAGCCGAGGCGCCATGGGGAGGGTCAGCTCGACCCGATCGCCGGCGCGCCAGGTACGTTCGATCGTGACAAACCCGTCCTTTCGGGAAGCACTGGCCGGTTTGCCGTTCACAAGCACGCTTACGCTCGCAGCCCATGCCGGGATGCGCAGGTGGAGAGGGAACGCCGCAGGCGTGCCCGGCTCGAAACTGAGGCGAATGATTCCGCGGAACGGGTACTCTGTCTCTTCAGTAATGTGGACCGGCACGCCCTGAACCGTCGTCGCCACCTCGCAGGGAGAGTAGGCGGCGGCGACCAGGCCGCCATCCGGCGTGGCCATCCACAGGCTCGCCGTAAACTTCGGCCAGCCCTGGTGGAAGTTGGCGGTGCAGCAGCCGAAGTTCGGTTCGAGTCCGTAGAGGTTCGACTCCGGGCCGTCGGTCGTCCACGGCTTACGGTGCAGGCTTACTTCGACCTGGTTGGGCTCCTGGTTGTACTGGTGCGCCCACATGTCGTCCGTGAACGCGCCTGGCAGCGCGTTGAAGGCGAGCATCTCCAGCCGGTCGGCGATCGCCGCATCGCCCAGGATGGCAAACGACTGCTCAAGCGAAAACATCATCTCGACGACGGTGCACAGCTCTGACCCCTGTGAAGGATTGCGCCCGGCAAAGTGCTCGTCGCAGGAGAACATGCCGTTCGGCAGGCCGTGGTAGCGATCGAGCGCGCCCAGCATCTGGCTGAAGCCGGCGCGGTCCGCCGGCCTGCCGGTCACCAGGTACCAGAGCGGCGCCGCCTTGAGGGCCTGCCCGTTGTTGACGCCGTGGGTTGCGAGCGCCGTGTCGCCCAGGCCCTGGTTCTCGTTCAGCTTGATGCGCTCGGGCGTGACCGGCTCGGTGTAGCGGAAGTCAGCATACTGGCGCTGCCAGTCGTAGCCCTGTGCGTGCAGCAGGCGCACCAGCCTGAGCAGGTCCGGGTCCCCGGTGCGGTTGTAGAGCCAGAGCACGGAGAGCGCGTTGTCCTGCCAGCGGAACTTGCCCCAGTCGCGCAGCGGCCGCGCCGGCAGGGTGGCCAGCTGGTAGCGGAGGTAGCGCTCCATGAGCGGGATGACCCGCGGATCGCCCGTCGCCTCCTCGTATTGGGTGAGCACCTTGAGCATCACCATGCGCGGCCACCAGTCGTCATTCGACGCCGGGCCGATCATGCCGTTCGCCTGCTGGTGCTCGAGCGTCCAGTCCAGAAAGCGCTGCGCCTTCTGCTTCAGGCGCGCGTCATCCAGCTGCCAGGCGAGGGGCACCAGGCCATCGAGGAAATACGGTCCCCGCTCCCAGCTCTCGCCGGTGCCGCCCAGCCAGCCGCTGTTCGGGCCAACGTCCGGCCAGGTCTCGTCCAGATGACCGCCGAGGCCATTGGCCTGGATCTCTAGCTGCCTCCGCAGCCATCCCGCGGGACGAATGCTGCCCAGGGGCAGCGGGGTAAAGGCGCCCGGCGTAAGCGGAAAGAGATTCCTCGGCGGGGTAGTCCCTGTGGTCGCCGCGAAAGCGGGACGCAGTTTGAGAGTTGCGGCCGCGGCTGCCGCAGTCTGCACGCCATGCTTCAGGAAGCGCCGGCGATCGAGCTTGTCCCACGGGTTCGGCAATGGTACTCAGGCTCCTGCAGAGGAATGCTGTGCACTCCGCCTACTATCCGAGTCGACGCCCCGCGACTATGCTTGCTGACGGAGGCCGCTTGTCCTACATCCTATCGCTTGACCAGGGGACCACGAGTTCCCGGGCTATCCTCTTTGACGAAAACGGCAAGGTTCGCGCCTCGGCGCAGAGCGAGTTCGAACAGCACTATCCTGACACGGGCTGGGTCGAGCACGACCCCTTCGACATCCTCACCAGCCAGCTCTCGACCGCGACCGATGTGCTGGTGCGTGCTGGAATTCGCGCGCGCGACGTGGCTGCAGTCGGCATCACCAACCAGCGCGAAACCACCATCGTGTGGGACCGCGAAACCGGCAAGCCGGTCTACAACGCGATCGTGTGGCAGGATCGCCGTACGGCTGCGCTGTGCCGCAGGCTGGTCGACGACGGCGCAGAGCCGATGTTGCGAGAAAAGACCGGCCTGGTCATCGACTCCTACTTCTCCGGCACCAAGATCGCCTGGATCCTCGACAACGTCGACGGCGCCCGCGCTCGCGCCGAAGCCGGCAAACTGGCCTTCGGCACGGTCGACAGCTGGCTGATCTGGAACCTGACCAGCGGCCAACGCCATGTGACCGACCAGACCAACGCCTCCCGGACGCTGCTCTTTAATATCGTCAAAGGCGAATGGGACGACGAACTTTTGCGCCTCCTGAATATTCCTCCAAGCATGATGCCGGAGGTGGTCTGGTCGAGTGAAAAGTTAGGCCAGGTCACCACCACGCTGGGTCTCGGTGAGGTTGAGATCGCGGGCATCGCCGGCGACCAGCAGGCCGCGCTCTTCGGCCAGCTCTGTCTCAAGCCGGGAGACGCGAAGAACACCTACGGGACGGGCTGCTTTCTGCTGCAGCACATCGGCGACGAGTGTGTGCTCTCGGACAAGCGGCTGATCACCACGCTCGCCTGCTCACTCTCAAAGAAGCTCGAGTATGCGCTCGAAGGCAGCATTTTTGTCGGCGGCGCGGTGGTGCAGTGGCTGCGCGACGGGCTGAAGACCATCCAGTCTTCGGCAGACATCGAGGCGCTGGCGCTTTCTGCTGACGACTCGGGCGGCGTGGTCTTTGTGCCGGCCTTTGTGGGACTGGGCGCGCCCCACTGGGACCCCTACGCGCGCGGCATGATCATCGGCCTCGAGCGCGGCACCACGGCTGCGCACATCGCCCGCGCCGCGCTTGAGAGCATCGCCTTCCAGGTGGCGGACGTGCTGCGCGCGATGGACACCGACACAGCTGCTCCGTTCAAGGAGCTGAGGGTCGATGGCGGCGCGAGCGCGAATGACCTGCTGATGCAGTTCCAGGCCGACCTGCTGGGCATCAAGGTAGTGCGGCCGGCGGTGCTTGAAACGACGGCGCTCGGCGCGGCGTACCTGGCGGGGCTGGCAGTCGGCTTCTGGTCGTCGCCGGAGGAGATATGGAAGCAGCGCGAGGCGCCCACCGTCTTTGAGCCGCAGGCTGATCGAAAGAACATGGATGCGATGCGCGGCCGATGGGAAGAGGCTGTCAAACGCGCCGGCGGCTGGTTGAAGACCTAGAGCAGATCCTTCGCTACGCCCAGGATGACAGCTGTAAGAGAAAACAGGGAGGGACGATGAAGCGCGAAGCAATGCTGGAGCAGGTCCGGTCCAAGGAAGGCGCGTGGGATGTGGTTGTGATCGGCGGGGGCGCGACCGGCGCGGGCATCGCGGTAGACGCGGCTACACGCGGCTTCTCGACGCTGCTGCTCGAGCGCGAGGATTTCGGCAAAGGCACCTCCAGCCGCTCGACCAAGCTCGTGCACGGCGGGGTGCGCTATCTTGAGCAGGGCAACATTTCGCTGGTGATGGAGGCGCTGAAAGAACGCGGCCTGCTCCGCCAGAACGCTCCGCATCTGGTGCACGATCTGGCCTTCGTGGTGCCGAACTACTCCTGGTGGGAGGCGCCGTTCTACGGCATCGGCATGAAGGTCTATGATCTGCTCGCCGGCAAGTACGGCTTCGGCCGCTCCCGCATCCTCTCGCGCGAAGAGACGCTGGAGCGTCTGCCCACCATCCAGCAGGACGGCCTGCGCGGCGGCGTGATGTACTACGACGGCCAGTTCGATGACTCGCGCCTGCTGGTGCACCTGGTCATGACCGCGGCCGACCACGGGGCGACAGTGCTGAACTATGCCGAGGTAACCTCGCTCACCAAGGATGCCGAAGGCTACCTTTCGGGCGTCGTCGCCCGCGACCGCGAATCCGGCCTGGAGTTCACCGCCGAGGCCAAGGTGGTCATCAACGCGACCGGCATGTTCACCGACGAGATCCGCCGCATGGCCGAGCCCGCGGCCAAGACCATGATCGCCCCGTCGCAGGGCATTCACCTGGTCTTTGATCGATCCTTTCTGCATGGCGATACGGCTATCATGGTCCCCCATACGTCGGACGGCCGCGTGCTCTTTGCCATCCCCTGGCATGAGCACCTGGTGGTCGGGACAACAGACACAGCGATCGACACGCCGAGCTATGAGCCGCTGCCATTCGAGCAGGAAATCGAATTCGTGCTCGAGACCGCCCGCGAGTACCTCAGCCGGCCGCCGCGGCGCGAAGATATCCAGAGCATCTATGTCGGCATCCGCCCCCTGGTCAAGGCGGCCGAAGGCGACGCCGGCAAGACTTCGTCGCTCTCGCGCGACCACACCATCCACATCGACAACGCGGGCTTGCTGACCATCGTCGGCGGCAAGTGGACGACCTACCGTCACATGGCCGAGGACTGCGTCGACCACGCGATCACACTCGGAAAGCTGGCCGACGCGGAATGCGTGACGCGCCACCTGAAGATCCACGGCTGGGCTGACTTCGAGGCGGGAGACGACCCGCAGGCCGATGCCATGCAGGTCTACGGATCGGACGCAGCCGAGATCCTGGCGCTCGCGGGCGAGAACCCGATGTGGGCCGGCCCGCTCCACCCTGACCTGCCCTACATCGCGGCCGAGATTATCTGGGGCGCGCGCCACGAGATGTCGCGCACCGTCGACGATGCGCTCTCCCGCCGCACCCGCGCACTGCTGCTGAACGCAGCCGCGGCGCACGATGTGGCGCCCGAGGTGGCCAGGCTGCTCGCCGGCGAGCTCGGCCGGGACCGCGCCTGGGAAGACGCGCAGACGGCCGAGTTCCAGGCGCTCGCCCGGCAGTACATGGCGACGCTGCAGCCGGTGCCGGAGGTCGCGCGCTAGGCTTCAACGCTACACCCCGGGCCAGTTTGCGATTGCTAACTCCACCACTCGCCTCAACTGTTCAGGAGCGATGCCCGCCGCGGCCTGCACCACCAGACCCAGACCCAGGGACGAAACGTACTCGGCCAGTGTCCCGGGATCGACATCACCCGGCAGATCCCCCTCGTCGCGCGCTCGGCTGAACCTGCGCGCAAGCTGAAGAGTTCCCTCCTGCCGGATTCTGGCTAGTTCGCCGCGCACACACGCATTCTCTTCGCTGCCCACCAGTGCGCCCTGCACCAGCAGGCAGCCGGCAGGCGTGCCTGTCTGGCAGGTTTCGCGAACCGTGAAGGGCTTGCTCTTCACCGTACAGAAAGCACTGCCGCTGATGAGTAAAGGCGGTTCCATCATTCTCAACGGCTCGGCGGTTTCGGTGAAAGGCTTCCCCGCGTTAAGCGTCTACTCGGCGACCAAGGCGGCGGTGCGCAGCTTTGCCCGCGTCTGGACCACGGACCTGAAGGATCTCGGCATCCGCGTCAATGTGGTCAGTCCCGGACCAATCGCTACGCCGGGCGCAATCACCATGATGGGTGGCAGCCGGGATGCGCTCGACGGCTTCGCCGGCGTGGTGCCGCAGGGCGACTCGGCCAGCCGGAGGAGATTGCCAAGGCAGCTCTCTACCTTGCAAGCGACGATTCAGGCTTTGTCTCCGGAGTCGATCTGCTCGTGGACGGAGGCGTGGCTGCTGTGTAAGCAGCTCGAGGGCCGCACTTCGGAGCGGCCCGCTCCCAACCCACAGAGGACGCAGCAAACTTCCGCTTCTGCTCACGAAAGATATCCAAGGCCTGCCGCCAGGGACTAGGCTTCTTGCAGTACTGAGAGGAGACTGCCACTTGGTCGCAGGCTGGACGCGCTCGCCGGAGCTGGGTGAGTTTGTGGGCACCATGATGATGATCCTGCTGGGCGACGGCATCGTCGCCGGTGTGCTGCTCAAGCGCTCGAAGGCCGAGGGAACGGGCTGGCTCGCGATTACCACGGCGTGGGCCTTCGCCGTACTCGGCGGCATCTTTACGGCCAATCTTTTCGGGTCGAGGGACGCGCACCTTAACCCCGCCATTACACTCGCCTTTGCCATGCAGACCGGCGACTTCCACAAGTGCCTGCCCTACGCGCTGGCACAAATCAGCGGAGCGCTGGTCGGCGCCGTGCTGGTGTGGCTCCACTACCTGCCGCACTGGAAAGAGACTGAAGACCCTTCACTCAAGCTGGGCGTCTTCTGCACCGCACCAGCTATCCGGAGTTATCCGGCGAACTTCCTCTCGGAGCTGATCGCGACCTGCGCCTTGATCGTGATCATCGGGGCCATCTCGTCGAAGGAAGTCTTGTCGACCGGTGCCGCCGCCGGTGTCAGTCCGCTGCTGGTCTCCTGCATCGTGTGGGGGGTGGGCCTCGGACTGGGTGGGACGACCGGCTATGCG
>CAXUND010000103.1:0-11235 GCA_964252445.1 uncultured Acidobacteriaceae bacterium
TACCTTTACGGGTATCGGGGGTTCGAATCCCTCTCTCTCCGCCATACACCCTTCTTAAAAGATCTCACGGCTTCTCATATCTCATAGATAGAACGTTCTACAAAGCCCCAGTAAACACTGGGGCTTTTGTGTTTCCGCGTCTCACGCCGTAGCAGGTAGTGGGGGTAGGCTCCTTCCCGCCTGGGGGTACTTCTGGATTGAGGCACGCGGCCATGGCACTCACAGACACTAAAAAGCGAGGACCAAAGACAAGGCCTGCAAGCTACGGGATGGCGAAGAGCTTCACCTGGTCGTTTCCCCTTCGGAAGGCGGCTTCGGCGCTGAGGTGACGAATCTGCGCCATACGCGAGTACATCGCGCTGCGCAACGCCGATCACAAATCCTTGGCCCAGATTGATGCAATGCTTGCTCCATTTGCCTGTGCGCAAGCCAGGCTCAAGACGCTGTAGAAAGAGCGCTGGGGTAGGGCGAACACTGGCTTCATGGCTCTCCCTATCACCTTCTTTCGTGAGCCGAGTGCCGGTTCAACGATATATCGGCCTCGATTTCATGTGCCGCTCGCTACGAGATGCCATCGCTTTCAACGAGTGCATTGGCGACTATGCATCAGCTGGGGCGATAAGCGCGTTTGTCAGGAGTAACGATGAGGCCCAGGGAACTTGTCCGTCATGCCAGCGAAACGCCGGAGCGGTCGAAGTAGTCCTGACCTTGGGAGTCCGCGTCAGTATCCTTACAGGATGCTGTGACGTGAGGCCCTTTACTCGAATCTCTTGGGCACGGAGGCTGGTAAGAATGGCAGTTCTTACTACCGCATACAGGGCCGCGGCTGGTGATCGAATTCTCGCCGCAAGCGTTAGCGGCGATCCCACCATGCACGTCCACACGATCTATCGCGATCCCACGAACGATTATGGCGTCAAACTCACGGGGGCAAAATGAAACGACTTCTATCGCTGGCGGCTGTGGTTGCGCTCTGTGCTCCTATCTTCGTGAACGCGCAGCAGAAAAACTCAGCCGAAGCGGTCGTGCGTGCAGCGAATGACTTTCTCGCAACGCTCTCCGCAGAACAGAAACTGAAAGTGATGTACGCGTTCGATGATGCGACGCAGCGGGCGCGCTGGTCGAACTTTCCAACCGGTTTCGTGGCGCGCGGCGGAATCAGCCTGAAGCAGATGACCCTGCCGCAACAGCAGGCCGCGATGAAGCTGATGGGCACGGTTCTCAGTCCGATGGGGATCGAGAAGGTCAACGAGATTCGTCAGGCTGACGATGACTTCAAGGTGAATGGATCAAAGCGTGGGCCGGGCGGCGGTGGACCGCGTCCGCAGGGGCCACCACCGGGTGGACAGGGCGGACCTCCGCCACAGTTTGCCGGGCGCGGGCCAGGTGGGCCGGGAGGGCCCAGAGGTGGACCACCAGGCGGAGATATGTTCGGAGCTGATCTGTACTACATCTCGTTCCTTGGTACGCCTTCCGCGACACAAGCGTGGATGCTGCAGTTCGGAGGACACCATCTCGCCTTAAACATTACGATTGCCGGCAGCCAGGGTGTGCTGACGCCTACGTTGACGGGAGCACAACCAGCGCTGTTCAAGCTAGATGGGAAGACGATTCGACCTGTCGGACGCGAGAGCGACAAAGCGCTTGCGCTCCTTCAGGCATTGGATGAATCACAGCGCAAGCAGGCGGTGCTCAGCTACCAGGTCGCCGATCTTGTACTTGGGCCGGGACAGGACGGAAAGAAGATTGCTCCGGAAGGACTTAAAGCTTCGAGGATGACGGCAAAGCAGCAGGCCATGCTGTTGGACGTGATTGCAGAGTGGTCCGGCGTTCTCACCGAACCCTACGCTGCCGCGCGTATGACACAGATGAAGACTGACCTGAACGAGACATACTTCGCCTGGAGCGGCCCGACGAACGCAGAGGTCGGGACCAACATCACGGCCTATTACCGAATCCAAGGACCCCATCTGGTGATTGAGTACGCTCCACAGAGCGATGAACCCGGCAACCATGTCCATACGATGTATCGTGATCCTACGAACGACTATGGAAGCGCGCTCGCGAAGCCATGAAGCTCAAGCTGGCTAGGTGCGCGATGGCGATCCTTCTAGTCTGCACCGCACCGGCGTGGGCACATCGAATCGACGAATATCTGCAGGCCACGATCCTTTCATTGGAGTCCAATCAGGTTCACGCTTCCATGCGCTTGATTCCGGGTGTCATCGTCGCGCCTTCCGTAATCGGCATGATCGATGCTAACCATGATGGCGTGTTTTCTGAGAACGAAAAGCACGCGTATGCGAATCGAGTTCTTGGCGATATCTCGCTTTCAGCCGACGGGAAACCAATGACGCCGCTACTCGACTCATGGGAGATTCCGGAAGCGTCGCAACTCCGTGATGGCCTCGGTGAGATTCATCTTGAGTATCACGTCGATCTCCCCCCAAGCACTCTTGTGAACCGCACTCTAGTACTTGCCAATCGTCATCTGAACGGATCCTCTGTGTATCTCGTGAATGTGGAGGTCCCGCAGGAGCGGAGTCTTCACATCGTCGATCAGAAGAGGAATCCACGGCAATCGGTTTACGAACTGGATTATCAACAGACCGACACGATTCGTGCCGGTATGGGGGCGGGTATACGAGCATGGTGGAGTGGCTTGCAGCTTTCGAGCCTGTTCCGTCTCGGCATGCGCCACATTGCGGAGGGCACGGACCACCTGCTTTTCCTTCTGGTGCTACTGCTCCCGGCGCCGCTGTTGGCCGCAGGCGCACGCTGGGCTGCGCCGGCCACTGTGCGGCAAAGCCTGCTTCACATCCTTGGCATCGTTACGGCATTCACCATCGGCCACTCACTGACGCTGACACTGGCGGCGATGAACATCGTCCATGTCCCGAGCCGCCCGGTAGAGGTGCTGATCGCCGTGTCGATTCTGGTTTCGGCCGTGCATGCTCTGCGCCCGCTTTTTCCCGGTAAGGAGGCCTGGATCGCCGCTTTCTTCGGATTGATTCATGGGCTGGCCTTCGCTTCAACGCTGGACAGGCTTGGGCTCTCTCGATGGGATCGCGTCGCCGGGATACTGTCGTTCAATCTAGGAATCGAGGCGATGCAACTACTGGTGGTTGCACTGGTTCTGCCTTCGTTGCTTGTGATAAGCCGCGCATCAGCTTATTCAGCTTTTCGTATAGCGGGCGCTGTCTTCGCTTGTATCGTTTCCGCGATGTGGATTGCGGAGCGGTTGTTTAGCGTTCAGACGCACCTGGACGCGGTTGTCAACCTGATTACTCAGCAAGGTCTTGTGTGCTCGGTCATACTTTTTGCCGCAAGCTTGACCTGCCTGCTCATTTCACGGCGCTCAGGAACTCTTGTCAAGTCTCGATAAGTCGCCTTGTCGCCAGCAATCCGTCAGGCCATCTCAAACGAAGCAGTCAGTGGAAGGGCGTTCCCAGCAGATTGGCTGTGACTTTCTGCCTGCGACCGCATCTTAGATGGACGCCACCTGATCCCTGAAGTGAGAACAGCCTCTTCTACTGGTACCTTTGCCGCGTGGTTGGCCAGCTCCGTCAACACGGGATGGATCACAGAGGAAAAGACAAATCGACGCACTCCAGCCTCCCGCGCGGTGGCTACCAAACCCTGGCCCACTTCTGCCTCCCCAGGCAGAAAGGCCGGCGCCACATAGAAGAGGGAAGATACGCCGGCCATCCCCCGCCGCATGCTGCCCGGCTCGGTCAGGCTCCAACTGCTACTCCGCCGCTCCCGCCTGGATAGCCGCATCCGTCTCTTCGCCGGCGGTCGCAGGCCTTGATTTCTCTGCCCAGATGAAGGTTGCGGCCGCCGCGTCGCTATCCCTCTCCGCTGCCCTAAACTCAAGGCTCTACGTGGATAAGCACCAGCGCATTCGGCGCAAGACTTAGCCTCATGCTGTTGTTGACCAGCATAACCGGCCGGGCGGATCCGAGTGCGGTCTTGCTGTTCAGTTCGTTGACCTGCTTTTCTGTCGGATCCAGTGGCGCGCCCATAGCCTTGTAGAAGGGCAGCACGTTGCCATGATCCTCATCGACGCTAAGCATGGTCGCCTTCGCACCTGCTTTCACCCCCTTAAATGTCAGATCGATCTCGCGCAGGCTACCCGGCTTGCCCGGATCCACCAGGTTCCACACCGCAATGGCGAGACTTCCGTCAGCATTCCTGGTGATAAGCGCATTCTTTGCCGGGCTCGCCAAACGCTCGACGCCCAGCTGATGCAGCAGAGCAAAAGCATAGTAACTCGGCTTGTTGATGCCGCCCTTCGCGCGTAAACCGAAGTCGCCCTCAAAGGGCTTTGGAATCGGTCCGCCCTCTTCAAAAACATCGGAGAAGGTCCAGAAGGACATCATGTCGACCATGCCGTCGCACTCCCGGATAGTATTTGCCAGCGCCGGACCGACGAAGGTCGTATCGCGCGACTCATCCTGACCCTGCACGTTCCACTCGGTCCAGAAGAGTGGCGTCTTCGGGAGTGGCGAAGCAGCGATCTGTTCGTGCACCTTGGCTATGGCGCGGCATACGCGATCGTCTTCGGGGATCACCTCGTCTGTGCCGAAGAGATTCTGCACGGTGTCGTCGGCGTAGCCATGGCTGGAGACAAAGTCAACCGGCACGTGCTTCTCTGCGCCGTGCTTCAGAAAATCGTCCACCCACTGCGCAGCCGCCGTAGCCGGGCCGCCGACCCGCAGCCGCGGACTCACTGACTTCAAGTCACGCGCGGTGTGATCGTATAAGTCGAAATAAGACTCCTGCCGGGGAACGCCATTCCAGAAGTCAATGTTGGGTTCATTCCACACTTCGAAATACCACTGCGACACTTCGTCGATCCCGTATCGTTCGACCAGGTGCCGGGCAAAGTGAGTGATCAAATCATCCCAGCGCTCCATACTTTTGGGCGGCGAAACATTCTGCTTGTACCAGAAGGGGTGAAGCGCATCGGGATTGAAGGCCAGCTTCTTCGGCATAAAGCTGATCTCGACCAGCGGTCGCACCCCGTTCTTCAATAGGCCATCATAGATCTGATCGACATAGGAAAAGTTATAGACAGGTTCACCGTGCTCGTCTTCCGTATACACACCTACTTCGTCATGAAAAATGGCATGGAAGCGGACATAGCGGAAGTCGGTAATCTGCTTGACCGCGCGTAAGTCGTCGCGGTAGCTCTCGCGCAGCGTAAGGATGGCCCGCCCGGAGCCGAACGTCTGCTCCCAGAAATGTGGAAAGGGTGTGGTTGCCGCGTGCGCGTCCACCGTGATCCGCTCCACCTGCTGGGCCGGGGCGTGCAGGGTGAGCACCGCCATGCAGACACTCATAAGAACAAGACGAAGCATGCGCGCCCTCTGCTAAAGAAAAGAGGGTGCCCGAACCCGGGCACCCTGATGGTTCCAAGGACGCGAATCCTAGAAGCTGAATCGCGCCTGCAAGTCGACCGTGCGAGAGCCAAGCGCAGTCTGCGCCTGGCCGAAGTTTGCGCTGCCGATATTATCCGCGATGCCGCCGCCCGAGGACTGGCCGCCGCCCTTGAAGTTCAGCAGGTTGAAGACATTGAAGGCATCTGCACGTATCTCGATGCGTGCACTCTCCCCGAAAAACGGCACCTTGGGAATGCCGAAGCCCTTCGAGACGGTCGCGTCGACATCGCGATAAAGGGGCCCATTCAGGAAGTTGCGCGCCACACCCGGCAGCTGGGGCCCGGGAAACGCAGCCGGCAGGGCTGCGGTCACCGGGGTGTAAGCCGGAGTAGTGAAGTACGCCGCGGCGCCGAGCGGGAAGTTCGAGTTGGGTGCATTCTGATTTTGACCGGTGGGTCCGGACTTGAACGCATCGTTGCTCTCGCTCATCTTGGAGCCTCCCAGGTACGCAGCAGGCCGCAGGTTGGTGTAGTAGCCCTGGAAGTATTGCTGGCCGCCATTCACGGTGACAATTGGCGTCCAGGGGAAGCCGCTGTGCACGTTGAAGATACCGCTGAGCGAGAAGCCTCCGGCGAGCTTCTCAAGCAGGCTGTTCCCGTGAAAGAAGACCGGCTGCCAGAGCCCGAATATCTTGAGCGCCTGCCCTACGTTGTAGTCTGAGCGGCCATAGGCCGCGCGGGGATCGCCAGGATAAGGACTGCGATAGTACGGCGTCGATCCGTCATCCATGCTCTTGGACCAGGTGTACTGCGTGTCCAGCAAAAAGGTGTGCGAGAACTGGTGGTTCAAGCCGGCCAGCAGTGCGTGGTAGTTGGAGTGCCCATCATTGGTGAATGCGTTCACGCTGTTAACCAGCGGATTGAACGGCAACCCGTAGATGGCGGCCAGCGCATAGAGATCCTGGTTGTGGATCAGGTGGCGAGCAAGCGTGGACTGGTAACCGACACTGGCAACCCACTTTCCCGGCAGCTCGTACTGCATATCGAGCGAGTAGTGGTAGGTGAATCCGGGCTTGACGTAGGAGGGGTAATCGACGAGCCCGACTGACCCGGTCGTGGGCAGGTTGGCAGAGTTGAAGGAGACGATGGTGTTGGGGTTGGGCGGGTAGCCGAAGAGCGAGTGCACATCGCTCGGCACCTGGTAAATGATCTGGGGATTGATGGTCGTCGGCGAGGCGCTGGTGAAGTTCGGGTTCACCACGGAGGGAGGATTGTTGGTACCGTTTGAGGCGATGGCAATCTCCTCCTGGTTGTAGTTAATGCCAAAGCCGCCACGGAAAACGACTTTCCCGTCGTTCTGTTGCGGGGTCCAGGCAAAGCCGACCTGCGGGCCGAAGTCACCCTTCTGCGTGTCATACAAGTTGCCGCCACGGCGTACGTTAAGACCGCTGAACGTGCTGGCTCCCTGGCCCAGCTGCACCACGTTGAGGTTGTTCTGCTTCGACGAGAGCGGGCCGAAGTAGGAGTAGCGAAGGCCGAGGTTCAGGGTGAAGTTCGGCTTGACCTTCCAGTCATCCTGCACAAAGAAGCCCCAGAGATCTTCCCGCTGGTCAAGCCGATTCAGCGTCGGGATGCCGGTAAGCGGATCAAAGGTGCCGCTCTCCGAATGCGGAGCGTCGTTCAGGAAGTCCCACACGTTGTAGAAGTTGTAGGAAGGTCGGGCAACGTAAGGCTGCTCGTTCAGATAGTAGAGGCGCGTGACCCCTCCACCGAACTTCACGCTGTGACGCCCGGCAACCTTGGTCGCCACATCCTGGTAGCTGTAGGTCCACTGGTTGAAGACGCTGGGCCCGGGCGCGCCGAAATAGTTCAGCGTGATGGTGCCGATAGCGTCCACCGTATCCGTTGGCAGGCCGAACGGCTCCTGCGGGTTGGTCGCGATTTCATTCCAGCGCCACCCCGCTGCGTTCACGCGCGCCTCGTTGATCAGGCTGGGCGAGAAGGTGTGGTTCCAGATCCCCGCAAATGCATCGTTGATCACATCGTGGTGGTAGAGGTTGTAGGCCCGAGAAGTGCCGTTGTAGAAGGTCTCCGACGTCGGCACCCAGTAGATGGTGAAGGTCAGCCGGTCGTTCTTGGTCGCATAGGCGTCCAGCCGGCCGTTATATTGCTCGTCGGTCACCTGCGTAGGACTGGTGGTGGTGTACTCGGCGATGTCGGGTATCCCGTCCAGCCCACCGCCGATGCCCGGCTGTAAGGCGCTCATCCAGGTCAGATCTTGCGTGCCCAGACCGGTCTTGAGCGGCGAACCGATGTCCAGTCCCCCCTGAATCGGCGCGCATTGCGGGCCCTCTTTCAGGCCGACCGTGGCGCAGGTAGCGCTGATCAGTCCAGCCGCACTCACGCCTGCTCCAGGGATGGTGAGGTACTTCGCGGCGATGCTGCCGGAGGGCCCGAGTCCGTCGAACGCTGACGTGTCATACCAGCCGGTCGCGGTCGTCGAGGTATTGTTGCGAAGAGTCTCGTAGTTGAAAAACGCGAACAGCTTGTTCTTCCATATGGGGCCGCCAAGACTGCCGCCGAACTGGTTAAACCGCGAGTTGTCCCTGAGCAATCCTCGAGCAGAAGGCGTACCCGGCAGCACCGACTGTGGAGTGTTGTACCGCTGGTACGCATTCAGCCCCGGCCTGTCTGCCTTGAAGAACAGGCTGCCGTGAAAGTCGTTGGTGCCGGCCTTGGTGGTCACCTGGATCTGCGCACCGGAAAAGCGTCCGGTCTCGGCGTCATAGCTGTTGGAGACGATCTTCATGTCGCCAACCGAGTCCTCAGACGGCGTAATGACGCTGGTGCCGCCCCACACCGCGCTCACCGTCGAAATGCCATCGATGCTGATGCCATTGTTCCCGTTCTGATTGCCGCCGGAGACGATCTGCGGCCCATTCTCTGTCTGCGAGAACCCGGATGTGGCGCCGCTGCCTCCGGGACCTACCGTGCCCGGCAGGTTGTTTGTGCCGCCGCCGGCAGACTGCGCGGCATCGCCGAAGGTTCCCGGCGCCAGTTGCGCGAGCTGAAAGACGTCGCGGCCAAAGGAAGGCAGGTGCTGGATCTCGTTCGAGGTCACGGTGCCGCTGATCGAGGCGGTTTCCGTGTCGAGCGCAGGGCCCTCATCGCCGGCAACATTCACCGTCTCACCGGAGGAGCCGACATCGATCTGCACGTTCAGGGCGTTTGGCTGCTCGGGAATGATGGTGACGTTGTCGATCGTCTTGGTCCTGAATCCTGACATGGCCACCGTTACCTTGAAGGTGCTGGGCGGCAGCGCGTTGAAGGTGTAAATTCCTGCATCGGAAGTAGTCGCGGTCTGCACACTGTTGGTTCCAACATCGGTCAACGTAACCGTTGCGCCGGGTACAACCGCGCCCGAGGGGTCAGTGACGGTGCCGCGGATCGACGCCCGGAACTGCGCGAACGCGGAACTCGTAAACAGCAGCAGGCTGATGCAGGCCACTACTAGGGACGACCAGGAAACGTGCCTTCGGGCATATCGGGGACTTTGCATGTGGCGCTCCTGAACAATAAATTGCCGCTGCAACCGCTTCCGGCCTGACAGCAGTGCTAGCTAAGCTGGGAGGCAGCGTTCTAGGCGCACCTTCCCGTTCCGGAGTGTAGTCACCAGCAAGTAACAACCGTCAAGTTCCAAAGCGAGGGAGCTGCCCAGGGCGCGAGATCGCGGGGCAGGTGAGCCGGTTGCCAACCGCGCCAAGCGCCGTTATAGGCGGTTGCGCCCGGGTACCTGGCAACAAAACACCTGGCGCGGGAGCTCCGCTGAGACTTCCCGGGGGCAGAGGGGCGGGCAAGGCCGACACTTCATCGGCCTGCTAAGCCCCTCTGCGTGCTCCAGAGCGCCTGGTGCCGCGCAGGATCATGCCGGAGCGATAGCCACCATGACCGTAATGCTGTGCACACGACCGCCGCTGGTGCCGAAGATGGTGACAGGGATCTCCGCGCCTGCAGCAGAAGAGGATGCCGAGAGGGTCAGCACCGAGCTGCCACTGACCAGAGACGAGGTGCTGAAGGATGAGGAAACTCCAGCGGGAAGGCCCGAGACCGACAGGTTCACGCTTCCGAAACCAAACGAGCGAACCTGCAGTGGTATCGAAGCCTTGCCCGCGGCCATAGGGTAGACCGGGATGTAGGCGGCGGCATTGTGAGCCTGCAGCTGAAAGTCAGGGTAGCTGGGCGCCGGCGCCGTACAGCCGGACTGAGCCCCGCCTGCAGGGCCCCAGGTCGAGTTCAGATCTTGTCCTAAGTCACTTCTCCAGGCGCCAATGGCAATCTTCTGGTTAGCGGTCACACCAAAGCTGTCCGCATCCTGCGAGTTATACCAGTAGTTGTTATTCGACGTAAGTGTCCTCGCAAACTCAGACCAGTCACTTCCGGAAAGATAGGTGTTGAAGACGTACTGGTTACTTCCCACTGCCGTGAACGTATTGCCGCTCAGCGTGACGTCATTCGAGATCACGTTGGTCGTTACACCCGTCTGCCAGTTGGTGAAGCTGCGCCCACCCGCTTTGCCCGCCAGGAAGAGCTGGCCATTCTGAAACGAGGTACCGCCATTGTTATAAAGGTTGTTTCCGGACATCCATACGCCATCGCTCTCCAGTATCTGCGCTCCGCCGCCGGAGCAGAGACTGCTGTTGGCCACATGGATAGGGCCCAGGTTTAACTCCAGCTGGAGATTGCCGACCAGGTTCCCGATAAGATGGGCGTTCGAGATATTGATATATTCATTGTCTGTATCAAACCACAGACCCTGTGCCTGATTGTTGTAGGAGCCGTGGAAGAGGACGGTTCCTCCATGAATACGGAGAAGCTTCATCCCACCCTGGCCGAAGTCGTACAAACCTACCATGGCTCCGCGCCAGTTGTTGTAGCTGGTCTCGATGTTTTCCCACAATCCCCGCACATCTTCAAATCCGGCCAGTCCCGCGCCTCCGTTATAACTCGCAAGCGAGTGGCGGACCGTAGTGTTCATGCTGGAAGAGAAGCCCAGCCCTGACCAGTTGTTCCATTGAATGACATCGGAATCAAACAGGATGTTGGTTCCGCTGTTTACCGTCGCAGCGCTACTGTTCATGCAGCTTGCTCCATGTTGCAGCACCATGCCGCGCACCACCACGTTTTGTGCGCCGTTGATGGTGAGCGTGCTGCGGCGGGACGCCACTTCAACCAGCGCGCCCCCGACATTGATGTTTTGTGGCGGTATTCCCTCGATTCGATTCGCTGCTACGTCGACATAAAAGGTACCTGGCTGCAGCTGCGACGCAGACATCACCTGGGTCATCATGGCGCCATTCACAAACATCATCTCGTTCGCATAAACAACCGGGGGCATGCCCGAGTACCAGCCATCTGGAATAGGGCAACCGGTTACGCTATCCGTCCACGGCGCACTGTACACACCGTTCTGTCCGAGTGACCAATCCGTCAGGACATCTGCTCCGTCAATATAGGCCGTGCCTGGAAGTACCGCCTGCAGAGTCAAGGCGGCTGAAGTAGGCAAGGAGTTAATCACGACGGCTTCACGATAGATTCCCGGCTCCACCAGGATGTTGACGCCCAATCCCTTTCTATTTTGCGCCACCGCTGCATCGACGGCGGTCTGGATGGTGAGCAAGGGCTTGGCTTGCGTTCCCGGGTTGGAGTCTGAACCCGTCTGTGCATTGACATAGAGGCTGACAGGCTCGTTCTCATTGACTTTGGCCTGGGCCAGCGCAGGATGACTACCGAGAGTGCATGCAGATACCGCAAAAACCATAAGCATGGTGCACAACCTCATAACCTACCCTCCA
>CAXUND010000104.1:0-10930 GCA_964252445.1 uncultured Acidobacteriaceae bacterium
TTTTCTGTTTGCCCTGCACGTCGGTAAGCGCTCCGCGCGTGGTGCTGGTATAGGTGTAGATCGCGTTGCCGGTGCGGTCGAGCAGGTAGAGGTACTTGTTCGCAGAATCGCCGTCGATGGCGACGATAGACTGCGCGCCGGTCTGCAACAATGCATTCTGCGTCAGTGTCAGTTGACCGGTCGAGGAGGCGAGCGCGTAGACGAAGACCGATTGCGTGTCCTGCCCGACGTTGGCGCCGACGGCCGCGCCGCCTGCGTCCACCGTGTAAGCGAAGGCGGAGGTCACACGAAAGTCAATCGGAGCGCAGCCCACGGGAAAATACGTAAGCGTCTCCTGCTGCACGTTGGTCACCAGGGTCAGCCGCCCGGTCGCCGTGTCGATATTGAAGACGGTGATCTCGCCGGTCGGATGGTAGTGGCCATCCGGACCCAGGCAGGGAAAGCTCGGGCTCGGGGTGGTGCTGGTATTAATCAGGGATCCTGCAGAGTCCTGGCCGGCAACCGGGGCGTACTCGTCAAGGATGTACATGTGCGCGCCGGTCGTGTCGGTGGACAGCCGCAGGGAACCCGATCCTTGACTGAAATAACTCTGCTGGAAAGTAAGTTGTCCGAAACCGCCGATCGAAAACACCGAGATGTTGGCGCCCGAGTAGACGATGTTGCCGCTGGGATCGACCGAGGGTGTGCCTGCGTTGAGCACGTACATGAATCGTCCGCCCGGAGGAATAATCGCGCGAATCGGATTTGAGCCTCCCGAGCTGAAAATGGTGCTCGAGACCGGCTTTAACACGCCCTTGTTGTTGTCTTCCTTGAACGCGCTGATCTGGTTGTACTGCGTACCCAGCACATAGATATAGCCGACCGTGAAATCGTTGGCGCAGGATGTAACGCCGAGAGTAAGACCTGCGGATGCAACCAGGGCCAGCAACAGCTGACCGACTTTCCTGAACTTCATGCGCTTCCTTCATCCTGGCCCGGGGCTGGCGCAGGCATTCATCTGGGGAGATCGCTCCCTCGGCCATTGTAAACTGGCGCGCACACGCTCGCCGGGTAAAAGCGCAGCCGCATCGCTGCTGCTGCCTTAGACTGGCCTCAGCGGAATGGGGCACACTGTGTAGGTTTCTTCGGGCAGAGATCAAAAGAAAAGGTCGCCTACACGGCGACCTTTCCTTACAGGCACAGGCTACTTCCTGATTACTTCTCAACCAGGTGCTCTTCCACCTCAGCCTGGTTCGGACCGTGCGCGAACTCCGGGTGCTCCTTCGTAGCCAGGAACTTCTGGATGCGCGCGGCGTAGTCAGGGTCTGCCTTCTCAAAGTGCGAGAGCTGCAGCTCCTGGATGCGGATCGGCGTCTGCCCGAGCGAGCCGGCGATGTTCTCGCACAGCCGCTCCTTCTCGCCCTCGTTGAAGAGGCGATAGAGGTTGCCCGCCTGCGCGTAGTCGTCATTGCCTTCGCGATGGTCATAGCGGGCAGCGGGCTCGCCTGAAAGCGAAATGGGCCGGTCGCGGTAGGCTTCATTCTGCTTGGGCCCGCCGAAGCTGTTCGGCTCGTAATTGGGAGCCGAGCCCATGTTGCCGTCAAAACGCATTGCCCCGTCGCGGTTGTAGTTGTTCATCGGGCACCGCGGAGTGTTTACCGGCAGCGTTTCGTAGTTGGTCCCGATGCGATAGCGGTGGGCATCCGGGTAGCTGACCAGCCGCGCCTGCAGCATCTTGTCGGGCGAGTAGCCCATGCCGGGAACGATGTTCACCGGATTGAATGCCGACTGCTCGACATCCTGGTGGTAGTTCAGGGGATTGCGTTTGAGTTCAAGCGTGCCCACATCGATCAGCGGGTACTCACCGTGCGGCCAGACCTTGGTCAGGTCGAAAGGGTCATACTTGAACTTGCCTGTTTCATGTTCCGGCATCACCTGGATCTTTACCGACCAGCTCGGGAAATCAGCCTTCTCGATGGCGTGGAAGAGATCGCGCTGCGCGTAATCAGGGTCTGACCCGGCAAGCTCCTCGGCCCGCCTGGTCGATAGATTCTTAATACCCTGGTTGGTCTTGAAGTGCCACTTGACATAAACAAGCTCGTTGTTCGCATTGATCAGCGAGAAGGTGTGCGAGGAGTAGCCGTTCATATGGCGATAGCCGTCCGGCGTGCCGCGATCCGAGAACAGAATCGTCACCTGGTGCAGCGACTCCGGGGACAATGACCAGAAATCCCACATCATGGTGGGCGACTTGAGATTGGTCTGAGGCTCGCGCTTCTGCGTGTGGATGAAGTCGCCGAACTTGAGCGGGTCGCGAATAAAGAAGATCGGCGTGTTGTTGCCGGTCATGTCCCAGTTGCCCTCTTCGGTATAAAACTTCACTGCGAAGCCGCGGGGATCGCGGGCGGTATCTGCCGACCCCTTCTCGCCTCCGACCGTCGAAAAGCGCGCGAAGGTCTCACAGCTGTTCCCTACCTTCGAGAAGAGCTTCGCGCTGGTGTACTTCGTGATGTCATGGGTTACCGTGAACTTGCCGAAGGCGCCTGAACCCTTCGCGTGCACCACACGCTCAGGCACACGCTCCCGATTGAACTGCGCCATCTTTTCAAACAGCAGGTAGTCTTCCATGAGCAGGGGACCACGGCGACCAGCGGATATCGAGTTCTGGTTGTCGCCGATCGGACGACCGCTGTTGGTGGTCATCGTCTTATTCGGTTCGGTCGAGCCCGAGTCGACCTCACCCGGACCGCGGTTGCCAATGTGTCCATTCGTGCCGTTCTGCGCCATGCGAAGTTCTCCTGTTCAACAACGATTATTGTAATCGAGCTGTCTGTGGATGAAACACCCGAAACAGCGACCTCGCCGCTTGCGGGGACAGCTACTCGTCCGGCTTGCTCATCCAGCGATCGAGCAGCGTCTGCGCGCAGCGAGCGCCGCAGATGTGTCGCACCTCGGGCGCGTGCGCAACGATCAGATTCCAGCGAGTCATCTTCAAGACCGGCTGCTCAGGTGAGCCGGGCACCACCGGCATGCTCTCAAACCAGGCGAGCCACCAATCCTCGGAGCGTTCACTTTTCGCCTTGTTGCAAACATCGCAGTGGTATGACTCGGTCCAGGCCATGCCCCTTATCGTAAGGGTGAAGTCCCGGACTGTCGAGCCACGGCGAAGATGCTCGGTCGGGCTTTCGCGCGAAGTGTTGCGGCGGTCCGAAGACCTTCCTCCTCGCTACTTCCACCAGGAGTAGCCCAGGCTGAACTGCAGGGATGCATTGATCCCCGGATTCGAGTCGCCAAGACTGGCATTCGAGATGTGAACCGCTTTGACTGCGAACTCCAGGCTCTGGTGCTTGCGGACAAAGATGTTTTCGCCGATGCCCGCCTGCGGCGTGAAGTTGATGACGCTGGTGCTCAGCGCTAGAAGCGGAAACTTGTGGTTCGTCCAGAGCAGCCCTCCGCCTAGCTGCGCCCAGGGCACGAATTTAGCTTGCCGCCGGTGTTGGAAGTTCCAGCGGAAAAGTAGAGGCGTGACGGACACGCCATGGCGGGCATAAGGACCAAAGGGCCCTGCTTCCGGGTTTGGATCACCCGGGTAATAGGTCATGAGTGTCTGAGAGGGATAATCTGCTATCCAGAAAGGGATTACCTCAGCCATCGCCTCGCCCTGGCCACGGAGCAAACCGGGACCGTGCAACCCTGTGATCGTCCGGCCAACCTCTAAACCTGCACTTGCAAAATCAAGCGAGATGTCGCTCGTGTAGGAGTCCCGGCTATGCAGCGAATAGAAGGGAACAAAACCTCCGCCCGCAAAGCCGCCGACCTGCCATGTACGGCGGATCTCCGGCATGCCCTCCTGCAATCCAGCCGGAGCTTGCCCGCAAGCAAGGACGCAGAGACACAGGCTTGCCCAGACCCAGACAATACCGGCCATCGTCCTGCCGGAAAAACGAAACTGTTTGCAGAACCTAAAATTGGCAAGCAAATACCACTCCTCAGTAGAAATGCTCACACTCGCGCCGCACGACGAAACAACGTCCATGTCGCGCGAGTGTGGATGGTTAGCGGATCACTTGTTCTTAGGGGTTGGTGCCTGCGCCGCAGTTTGTTCCCTGCTTACACTGGTTGATGGTTTTGGTATATAGAGTGAAGAGTGCAGATCCAAGCACCATGCTGTTGTTCGGATCTCGCAGGATGAGTGCGGAGTCCCCTGTTGCGGTCGGAACCGGCACCTGTATTGTCGTTGCGCTGGTGGCCGTGGGCGAAGAACTCATGTATTCCTTGCCGGTATCAGCGTAGGCGGCGAATGCGAGAGCCCGCCCTGTCGGGAATGAGTTTGAAGGAGACGTGAGCGTGATCGAAGACGGACAATTTGAAGTTGTGCTGCTACCGCCGCTGTTGATGATGGTGGTAACGGTGCAGGATGTAGGTTTCGCGGTGACAAATCCGGAGGCGATGTTCCCGCAGGTAATTGTCGTTGTGTTACTCGATTCGAGTGTTCCAACCCAATCCGCGCCGGTCGAGCATTCGCTGTCTGCCTGCGCGCCGATCGACCACTCATCCGGGATATCATCCGTGTAAAAGAGGTAATTCCCCGAACTATCGGTAGTAGCAGACAGAGTTATGTGGCAATTATTATCACCAAGAGATCACATTCGTAGCTTGGTCCGGCTGCGTTGCCGGAGAGCTTTGCTCCCGTCCACGCCTGGATCACACCAGCAATGCTCGTTTGCGCGTATATGTTCGCACGAGGGGTGGATGGACCGGAGCTTCCACCACCACCGCAGCCGGATACAACGGTGACGACAGTAGCTCCGAGAGGAAAAATGAAGGAGCTTATTAGCCTTTTCATTAGCGACCCCCTTGCAGCGAGCCGCGAGCGTGGTTTCCGGCAGGCAAGATAGAAAGATCGCTGAAGAAGTGATCACCCGCTCGAGCCAAGTCGACCAAAGATAGGTTTTGTGACCTGCCCTGCAGAATATCGGTGTAGGTTCGGGTGCGCTCAGCCTGTTTAACCGAGGCCTCCCTCACACTAAGCCCTGAGTTCTGGCGACGTTCAGCTCGCTGAACTGGTACTCAGCGTTCCACATCTTCTGATACACGAGGCTTACAGCCACATAGGCTGCCTCCATGGGGCCGAGCTGATCGCTAAGAGCCTTATAGTGACCTTTGCTATCAGCGGGCTCTCGGGAGACCATTAGCTCCGGGTAGGCAACCAGCAGGTGCATGCGCAGCTTACGAACTTCTTGGGCATCGGTATGTCCCCAGGTCGGAGCGGCGACCGTATTTTCGAGGTTATTAACCGCACGGACAACGGCGGCCTCGGAGACAGGCGCTTGGGCGCCCCGCCGATAAAGGAGTTCAGCATTGGTGAGCCTGGCAGTGTAGCCCAGGCTTTCGGCCATTCCCTGAGGGAAGCCTGCGGTTTGGAACAGGTGATCGGCCAGTTCTCGTGTCGCGGAAGGCTCGCCGCTGCGCGAGAGAATAGCTTGCTGGTTCAGATGGCTGTAGATCGGGGGGGGCGTCAGGGGTTTGAGCTTGCGCCTGGACCACAACAAATGCGGTTAGCAGGCACGCGAAAGCGCCGGAACATATCTTCATGCAGAACTCCTATGTTTTTACCTACGGAGGTGCTCGAACAGATAAGCTCTTACTCTCGAAGAACGGCGCCATCCTTGAGTGCGACCACTGTAGCGCGAAGTTCAAGATCTAAATGTTAAAATCTGTCAACTATGATAACTAACCTCCATCATGTGGAGAGGAGATTAAGTAGAATTCGCGATGCCTGACCCTCTCGGTGGCGATACTTCCGGGTGACTCAGCCGACTTCGACATTGTCCGCAGGTACTTCTGCGCCTTGAATGGCAACCAGCGGATAGCCGAGACGCTTCCACTCGTCGAGCCCGCCCTGGAGTGGCCGCACGCGCTGCACGCCCAATTTGCGGATGGTCAGCGCCATCTTTACGGCTGTCGCTTCACTCGGGCAGGTACAGAAGAGAACAACATCGCGGTCTCGCGGGATCTGCGCGTTCTCTTCGACCAGGCGATCAGGAGTGAGCATCACGGCGCCGGGCAGCGTGCGCGGGTCCGGCAGGTAGTCGAGGGGATGCCTCAGGTCGACGATGAAGACGTCCTGACCTTCCTCCAGCATGCCGTGCAGTTCTCCCGGGGAGAGCCGCGCGGTGCGCAACTGCGCGATGATCAGCCGCCGCTTGTAGATGCGGTAGATGATGAAGCCGATCACCAGCAGGACAAAGAGCAGGACCGCAAAACGCGAGACCCAGTGGAATGCTTCCGGATGATGCTTCAGGTAATCGCCGAAGAACCGTCCTGCCAGGGTGAAGGATGCCGCCCACAGCAGCGATCCGGCTGCATCGCAGGCCAGGAAAACACGGAAGTCCATGCCCGTCTGCCCGGCGATGGCCCCGGCCATGGTGCTGAAGCCGGGCACGAACTTCGCCACCAGCAGCGCGCCGGCCCCGTGCTTGCCGAAGTAGGATTCCGTACGCCGGACACATTGTGATTGCTCCGGCGAGAGCCGGCAGAGCAGCCGGACCACCTTGCCGCCGAAGCGCTTGCCTAGGAAATACCAGGCAGTATCGCTGATCATGCAACCGAGAATGACTGACAGCAGCACGGCCGGAAGCGCGAGCCTGTGCGTCGCCGTGAGCGTGCCTGCGGTCAGCAGCAGCGGTACGGTCGGGATCGGAACGCCTATTTGCTCCGTCATCGTCCACAACAGCAGGATGATGTAGGCGTTCTTCAGGAATAGCTCGATCGGCATGACAGACTGGTCCTGACCTGCCCCGAATGAGGGACGTTCGGGATGGCCTCAGTATAGACGGGCTTGCGCGTCGGAACGACTCGAAAGTTGCCGGACGGACGAATCAGCACTTCGTGCAAAAGGCCGCTCGGGGGAGCGGCCTTCGTATGCCCTGGGGGAGGGATCCGGTCTGAGATGGACCAATTTGCAGAGTTACATCACTTGGCGTGGATCAGCGGCATCTCGACCAGGTGTTCACTGATGAACCAGACCTGAAGCTCGTTCTTGCGAACCACATCGGAGATGAGCAAATCGTTTGTACCGTCATCGCCCATGTCTTGAGCCTTCTTCGCCAACTCGCGCGCGTCGCTGATGATCAGCTTGTGCGCATCCAGCAGGCGCGAAATCTGCACTGGAACTTCCTCACGTCCGCGAGGCGGGCGCTCGAGACGACTCAGCTCGGCCACGTCCGCGGCCATAGCCACACTCACTCCGCCGAGGATTTGAATGCGCTCGCCGATCAGGTCCGAAAGTTCGACCTGCACCTCGAAATGCTTATCAAACAGCAGATGGAGCTGGTAGAAGGTGGGTCCGCCCACCTGCCAGTGCGACTTCTTGTACAAATCCCGGAGCGAAAGGGTGTCGGCCTGCAGCAGGTTTAAGCGGTCGACAATCTGGCTGCGGGCAGAAGCTTCGATTCCAATCGGCAGATCCTGAATGACGGTCCCGAACTGCTGGATCTCACGTGCAGTTTCGTGCCAGTGCGGCGTGATCATGTCCGTGCTCTTCAGGTCCTTGCCGGCCGTCGGCTTTGCTTCCTTCAGTGCGGTGCTGCTCATGCGTAATCCTCCACTCGGTTCGATGCGCCCACCCCGCTGAGGATGCACCCCGCTTCCTGCAGGATGAAGGCTGGGCGCAAGTTGGAGATCACCGGCAGATTAATTCTTGACCCGCACCTTCGGCTCAACCGACAGTCCCGGCCGGAGCAGACGGTCTGAATCTTCATCGCGGTTGGTCAGGTCGATGCGCACCGGCACCCTCTGCACTACCTTGACGTAGTTGCCGGTCGCATTCTCAGGCGGAAACAGGCTCAGCACCGAGCCGGTGGCGCCGCCGATCTGGGTGACCTTGCCGTCATACTTGCGACCGCCATAGGCATCCACGGTGATCTCTACCGGCTGGCCCGGTCGCATGCGATCAAGCTGCGTCTCCTTGAAATTGGCCGTGATCCAGACGTCATCAAGCGAGACCAGGGTCATCATGTTTTGTCCTACAGCCACATTCTGGCCGAGCTCAACGCTCTTGCGAGTCACCACGCCATTTACCGGCGCGACGATGCGCGTATAGCTCAGGTTCAGCTTTGCCTGTTCAAGCGCGGCGCGGCTTTGTTCTACCTGCGCGCCCGCCTGGTCGGCGCGGGCCCGCTGGATCTCGACCTGCCGCGGACCTGTCTGCGCATTCCGCAGACGCGCCTGATTCGCCTGCACTGTCGCCTGCGCCATCCGCACTGAAGACTCGGCGGCGGCCACATTCGACTTCGCCTGGTTCAACGCCGCCTCGTCGGCAGCAGCGGTCGCTACAGCCTGGTCAAACTGCTGTTTTGAGATCACGTCCCTCTGCACCAGCGGCGTGTACCGTTCAACGTCCAGCTTCGCCTTGATGTAGTTGGCGTCGGCCTGCGCCACCTGGGCGCGGCTTGCCTCCAGCTGATGCTCGGCCTGTTGCACCTGGTCGGCAGACTGGAGCACGGTCGCACCGGCCTCCGAGATGCCGGTGCCGGAGCTTACATTGGTCACCGGCACGTTCACCTTGGCCGACGCGTAGTTCGCCTCGGCTGCCTGAAGATTCGCCTGATCCTGCGCGATGACCGTCTGGTAATCCTTCGGATCCAGCTCCACCAGCACATCACCCGCCTTGACCTGCTGGTTCTCCTCGACGTTGACGCGCACCACGGTGCCGCTGATACGCGAGCTCACTTGCACCAGGTGGCCGTCCACCTGAGCATCATCCGTATCCTGGTAGAAAGTAGAGTGCCAGTAGAACAGCGCGATCGCCACAAGCAGGATTGCCACTACGCCGATGATGATGAATCGACGGCGCGACTTCTGCCGGGGATTGTCCTGCTTCTGCTCTTTTTCCCCGTTCTCGTCCTGCTTCTGTTCCACTCCCGGGTTCTGCTCCAGAGTCTGTTCGGCCACGTTCACTTTCCTCCCACGTAGGACTTGTAGCTCTTCTCCGCGGTGCCGAGCGCCCGCGCAAGCGAGAGCTTTGCCACGTTGTGCTGGTAAAGACTGCTGATGTACTGGTCATCGGCCTGGGCGACGGATTGCTGCGCCTGCGAGACCGAGAGATTGTCGGAGACACCGGCCGCATAGCGTTGCTGCGCCTCGCTCAACTCTTCCCGGGCCAGCTGTACATTGGAACGCGCCACCTGCACCGACTTCTGCGCTGCCTGGATGTCCAGGATCGAATCGCGCACATCGGCGGCAATCTGGCCGCCCAGGTTTGAGAGCTGGGCCCGCTTCTGCTCGAGCTGCGCAGTGGCCTGGAGCTCGTCCCCGCGGATCTTCGACTCTTCGTATACCGGAATGTCGATGGTGCCGGTGGCATCGCCGGTGCCGTGAGAATGCAGCACGTTGACGCCGATGTCTCCGTAGTCGCCGTCGAACTTAACGGTCGGGTATCGCTCGGCCTTGGCCGCGCCCAGCGCCTTGTCCGCTCCAATAAGCTGTTCGCGGAATGCCTTCAGGTCATTGCGGGAGCCGACCGCCTGAGCTACCGCCGTGTCCGGATCAACGGCATCGAGCTCCGCGTAAGGGGCCTGGTCGGTGAGCTCAAAGACCTGTGCCAGCGGCAGGCCGATCGCCCGCGCAAGCGCGATCTTGTCCTTGTCAAACGAGGATTGCGCCTGGATCAGCGTCTGCTGCTGCGTCTGATAATCGACCCGCGCGCGCAACTCATCGAGCAGCGGCGCGACGCCAGCTGAGTGGTTCTGCACCGCCTCGTCAAGCGAGACCTTGGAGGTGTCGACCTGTGCCTGCGCGGCGTCGACCCGGCCCTTGTCTGCAAGCACCGTGAGATAGGCGTTCCCCACCGAAAGCACCACCTCGTCGCGGGCGTCATCGATGGAAAGCTGCGCGCTCTGGAAATTGTGCTTGGACGCGAGATAGTTTCGCAGCGAGGCCACGCTCAGCAGTGTCCAGTTGAGCGTGGCGCGAAAATCCTGGAACGCATAAGGACCGATGATGGCCGGAAAGCCGGGGATACGCAGACCTTGCGCCTGGAGATCGGTCTCCATCTCGGACTGCTTCAGCGTCGCATTCACCGTAGGCAGCAGGCTCTGCAGCTGCCCGAGGCGCGTGGCATTGGCGGAAATCTGGTTATTGCTGTTCAGGATCAGGCCCAGATTGTGACGCAAGCCGCGCTGGATCGCATCGTCGAGCGACAGCGGAAGCGTGCCGGGCACCACCTTGTCATCCGATACGCTGCCCTGGTAGCTGTCCGACTGCACCTGTGTCAGCCCGACAGAGACCGGGCTCGGCAGCGTCTGGACTGAATTGCTGGAACCTTGCCCGAACTGGGCGCGGAGAGGGAGCGCTCCAAGCACGAGCGGCGCAAGGGCTAAAGTGAGAACGAGCCGGCGATCCCGATCACTAGACCGGCACTCCCCGCGCCGCCCGCTCCTGCTGGCACTGAACACGTAACCATCACCTGAAGAGAAAAGTGGCGCAGGCTGAGCTAGGCCGCCTGAACTGGAGCTTTGGATGCGGGCGGTTCTCGAAAATGTGCAGAAGTTTCAGCGCCGCGCCCTCAGGCGCCGGCCCCCACGGACTGCGGCGAAGAAGAGGCTGCGGGAGAATGGGCTACGCGGTTTGCGAGCGAGCAAAGGGCCATGCGAAACGTCTCGCCCACTGTTTCTGCGGTCCAGGAGCTGGTACCCCCGTCGCTATCGACCTCGCGCAACACCAGCGCGGCTGTGTCACTGTCCTGCCCCAGCACGGCGCGCTGCACAAAGACTGCGCGCTGAGCCGTCGGCAGCTGCTCCAGCCACTGCCGCAGATCGTGGCGGCCCGCTCCAGCGAGCCAGCTCTGCAGCTGTGCCGGCGAGACGCCGCTGGCGCTCAGATCGTCATTGTCGATGCAGCCGCCCGTGCTCCCACCCGCGGGCGGCGCCAGCGATCCCGGACGGCGCTC
>CAXUND010000105.1:0-2803 GCA_964252445.1 uncultured Acidobacteriaceae bacterium
TGCTGGAGGAGGTGGTCATCCTCACTGCGCCTGTGCTTCTGCTGGCGGTCTGCGTCAGCCTGCTGGTCAATATTGTGCAGGTGCTGACTTCGCTTCAGGACCAGACGCTTTCGCACGTGCCGCGGCTGCTCGCGACCGGGGCCGCGCTCTTTTTCCTGATGCCGTGGATGTGGCGGCATCTGGCGAATTACACCATCAAGCTGCTCGGTGACTTCCACCAGGTGCTGCAGTAATGGAGATACCGCTGATCCAGATTATCGGCGCATTGCTGATGATCGGCGTGCGGATCTCGGGGCTGATGCTGTTCGCGCCGTTTTTCGGGAGCATGGTCATCCCGGCGCGCATCAAGGCGGTGCTGGTGCTGGCGCTGACCTTTCTGCTTTACCCCATGCTGAAGACGCAGCTGCCGCAAACCACCATGAGCCAGTGGCCGCAGCTGGTCTTCTCAGAGCTGCTGGTGGGCCTCGCCGTGGGGATCGCGACCACTCTGGTGTTCGACGCAGTGCAGATGGCAGGCCAGGTGCTCAGCGTGCAGATGGGTTATTCGCTGGTGAACATCCTCGATCCGAACACGCAGATCCAATCGACGGTCGTCGCGACCTTTCACCAGACGCTGGCGATGCTGATCTTCCTGCGCCTGGACGTTCACTTGTGGCTGCTGCGGGCGATCGGCAACAGCTTTGCCTTCCTGCCGCCGGGATCGGCTCATTTGTCTGCGGGGTTTACGCGCGGGGTTGTCGGGGCAGGCGCGAGCGTGATCGAGGTGGGCGTGCAGATCGCCGCGCCGGTGCTGTCGGCCACGCTGCTGGCGGACATCGTGCTCGGTCTGCTGGGCAAGGCGTCGCCGCAGCTGCCGCTGATGCTGCTGGGCCCTGCGATCAAGAGCGTGCTCGGCCTGTGCGTGCTGATGGCTGCACTGAAGTACTGGCCGGATATGTTCCGCACACTGTTTATGCGCTCGATGAGCTACTCCGACCAGCTGCTGCATGCGGTGAGATAAGCGATGGCAGACTCGAGCAAAACAGAAACAGCGACGGCAAAGCGGCGCGAGAAAGCCCGGGGGCAGGGGCAGGTAGCCCGCTCGCGCGAGTTCACCAGCGTGTTTGCGATCACGGGCGTCATTGCCAGCCTTTACCTGCTGTCGCGCGGCGCCATCGTTCACTGGACAGAGCTCTACCGCTCGACGCTCGACGCGGCCGCCACGGGAACTATCGAGAGCAACGGGCCGGTGCTCTACTGGTCGACGCTCGAGGTCTTCCACTGGATCGTTCCCGTGCTCTCGTCGGCGATGCTCCTGTCGCTGGCGGCGAGCTTCGCGCAGGGCGGACCTAGCATTGCGCCCGAGGCGCTCCATCTCAAGTTCGAGCGCTTCAACCCTGCCAATAAGCTGGGGCAGATCTTCTCGCCGGTGGGCCTGAGCAATTTGCTCAAGCCACTGTTACCTTTTGCGGCGATTGCCTGGATCGGCTACAGCTGCTTTCGCGCGCACTGGGGCGCGATCGTCCACGCCTCCTCGATCGGGCTGCGGCCGTTTGCCTCGCTGATCGGGGAGATGACTTACGAGGCCGGCTGGAAGTCGGGGCTGGTGCTGCTGGGCTGGTCCGGCGTCGACTATCTGCTGACCTGGCGAAAGATGGAAGGCGACCTCAAGATGTCGAAGCAGGAGGTCAAGGACGAGTTCAAGCAGACCGACGGCAACCCGGTGATCAAGGGAAGGATCCGGAGGCTGCAGCGGCAGATGCGGCGCAAGCAGTCGTTGAAGGCTACGAAGACGGCCACCGTGGTGGTCACCAATCCCACGCATTACGCGGTCGCCCTGCAGTACGAGCCGTCGATGGACGCTCCGCTGGTGGTCGCGAAGGGCCTTGACCTGCTGGCGCAGGAGATCAAGGCGCTCGCGGTCGAGAGCGGCATTCCGCTGATGGAGAACCGGCCGCTGGCGCAGGCGCTCTACAAGTCGGTGGAGGTCGGGGACGCGATCCCCTCGATCCTCTACCAGGCGGTCGCGGACATTCTGGTGGTGGTCTTCCGCGCGCAGGCAGAGGCGCGTGCGGCGGAGGCGCGCCGGCGCGGCCGCAATGCCTCGGGACAGTGGGTGCAGTCATGAGCGCGACGCCGGTGACGGCTCCGGTAAAGGCGACGGCCACATCTACGGCCGCGTCGTCAACAACCGCGCCCGCAGCCGCGGGCGGCTTCTCCAGCTGGTTCGGTTTTCTCAAGGGATCAGGCGAGTGGATCGTGCCCATGGCGGCGGTGTCGATGGTCTTCGTGATGCTCGTGCCGCTGCCGAGTTTTGTGCTGGACCTGCTGCTGACGCTCTCGATCACCGCCTCGGTGCTGGTGCTGCTGACTGCGATCCAGATCCTCAAGCCCGTCCAGTTCTCGGTCTTCCCCAGCCTGCTGCTGCTGCTCACACTCCTGCGGCTGTCGCTTGATCTCGCGAGCACGCGGCGCATCCTTCTGCACGGCAACGAGGGCTCGTCCGCGGCCGGCCGCGTGATTGAAGCCTTCGGGCAGTTTGTGGGCGGGGTCAACTACATCGTCGGCTTCGTCCTGTTTCTCGCGCTGATCGCGATTCAGTATCTAGTGGTCAGCCATGGCGCGGTGCGCACCGCGGAGGTCACGGCGCGCTTCACCCTGGATGCGATGCCCGGCAAGCAGATGGCGATTGACGCCGACCTGAACGCCGGGCTGATCACCGAGCAGCAGGCGCGCCGCCGGCGCGAGAATGTCGCGCGCGAAGCCGAGTTCTGCGGCCCCCTGGGCGGCCCCGCGCGCTTCTCCCCGCGCGCCGCGCGGGCCC
>CAXUND010000105.1:2813-10895 GCA_964252445.1 uncultured Acidobacteriaceae bacterium
CCGCGGGGGGTGTATGGGGGCGGCGCCGCCCGTGGTGGCGGGCGCCAGGGCCGCGGCCCCGCGCTTCTCCCAGCGCGACTCGCTGGCCACCATCCTCATCATGGCCATCAACATCGTGGCCGGGTTTCTCATCGGCGTCTTCCAGCAGGGCATTCCCTTCCAGGAGGCGCTGAAGACCTACACCATCCTCACGGTCGGCGACGGACTGGTGACCATCCTGCCGTCGCTGCTGGTATCGGTTGCGGGCGGCATCGTGGTGACCAGGGCCGCGTCCAAGGACTCGCTCGGCGTGAACGTCAACCGGCAGCTGCTGCAGAGTCCTCGCCTGCTGTGGATCGCCGGCGGGGTGCTCTGCTCGCTCGGCCTGATCCCGGGGCTGCCCAAGCTCTCCTTCTTCTCGCTCGCCGGGCTGCTGATGTTTGCGGCCTGGAAGATGAAGACCGAACGTCCGGCAGACGATGGCGCGGAGCTCGAGGCTGCTGCGACGACGGCCACGGGCAAAGCGGCCACCGCCGCGGCTGTCGATCCAATGGACACGCTGATGAAGCTGGACGAGCTGATGCTCGAGGTCGGTATCGGCCTGGTGCCGCTGGTGGACGCGAAGCAGGGCGGTCAACTGCTCGCGAGGGTTAAGAGTCTGCGCAAGAACCTGGCCCAGCAGCTTGGATTCCTGGTGCCGTCGATCCACATCACCGACAACCTCTCGCTCAAGGAGCGCGAGTACGTGGTGCACCTGCGCGGGGTGGAGATTGCGCGCTGGGAGCTGCGGCGCGGCTCGGTGCTGGCGATCAGCTCGAACCCGGCCTCGATCGACCTGCCCGGGCAGGATACGCGGGAGCCCGCCTTCGACGTGCCGGCCAAGTGGATCGCGCCCGAGCTGCAGGCGCAGGCCATCGCTTCCGGCTACGCGGTGGCAGATGCCACCTCGGTGCTGGCCGCGCACATCGGCGAACTGATCCGCCGCAACGCGCACGAGCTGCTCTCGCGCTCGGAGACCAAGCGGCTGATTGACCGGCTCACCGACTCGCACCCCAAGCTGGTTGAGGAGCTGATCCCCAAGCTGATGAGCCTGGGCGAGATCCAGAAGGTGCTGCAGCAGTTGCTGCGCGAGCAGGTCTCGATTCGCGATATGGGCACCATTCTGGAAACGCTGGTCGATGCCGCCACGGTCAACAAGAACCCCATTGCGCTGGTCGAGGCGGCGCGCCACGCGCTCGGGCGCGCGCTCATCCGGCCGCTGCTGGATGAGCAGGGGCAACTGAAGGTGGTTACTCTTGACAGCTCGATTGAAGAGGAATGCATGCGCGCGGCGAACCTTCAGCCCTCGCAGATTCATTCGAGCGCCATGCAGGTGTCTGTGGCCCGTCGAGTGCTGGATAGTTTGCGTGCGAGCTTTGGCGAACAGATCGGCGATGCACCCCCGGTGCTGCTCTGCGCCTCTCCCGGACGTTTTTACCTGCGCCGCCTGCTTGAACCGTTTCTGCCCAAGGTCGTGGTCATCGCGCCGTCCGAGATCCCGCCGATGACCATGGTCCAGTCCGTCGGCGTGGTGCGTTAAACCATGCCGAGTCAAAATTCCTCCCGGAGCCCCAGCATGACAGCAACCCAACTGGCTTACCAAAGCGATACACCAGAGCTCGACGAGCGCAACGCGCTGGTTGTAGACGAGTTGCCGCAGGTGTACTACATCGCGGCTCGCATCCACGAGCGCCTGCCGCAGCACGTGGAGATAGAAGACCTGGTCAATGCGGGGGTGATCGGTCTGCTCGAAGCATGCCGCAACTTCAATCCGGCGAAAAATGCGCAGTTCAAAACCTTTGCGAAGTTTCGCATTCGCGGCGCCATCCTGGACAGCCTGCGATTACTGGACTGGGGTTCGCGCGGATTAAGGAAGAAGGCCCGCGAGATTAGCGAGACCCAGGTGACGCTCGAGACCAGGCTGGGTCGCGCACCCTCGAAGGAAGAGATCGCAGCGGAAATGAAAATCTCATTAGATCAGCTTGACACCGCCATGACCCAGCTGGACGGGCTGCAGATCGTCGGGCAGCAGGCCGCATCGTCCTATGACCGGGAAGAGATGCTGGACCTGATCGAAGCTGCGCCCAGCAAGGGAGATGACGACCCGTTCGAGCTCTGCGCCTCGGTCGAGATGCAGGGCCACCTGGCCGAGGCGATCAGCCGGCTCTCTGAGCGCGAGCAGCTGATCCTGTCGCTCTACTACCGGGAAGAGTTGACCATGAAGGAAGTTGCGAGCATCGTGGGCATCGCGCTCTCGCGCGTGTCGCAGATCCATTTCTCCGCGATCGCGAAGCTCAAGGCGTCGCTCGGGCACCTGGAGCGGACGACGCCGCGGACCGCGGTTACCGGCGCGGCAAACAGCGCCCAGAAGGCAGGCTGAGCGCATGACCGCTTCCTCTGATGCCGTGGTGTCCGCGGCTGCGCGCTCGATTCAACCCTGCAACTTCCGCTCTGCCGGCCGGCTCTCGAATGAGAGCGCCCGTACGCTCACGTCTCTGCATGAGGCATCCGCGCGCAACATCATGAACTCGCTGGACGTGTACCTGGGCACCGGGCTCGAGGTGAAGCTGGTTCGGCTGGAGCAGCTCTCAATTGAGGACTACAAGGCGGCGCAGCTGCCCGGAGCCTATATTGTGCCCTGCCTGTTTGCGCCCTCGACCAGCTCCATGGTCATCGAGATCGATCCGGCGCTGATGTTCACCATGATCGACCTGCTGCTGGGCGGGAGCGGCGCGACGGTCGAGGGCGCGAGCGACCGCCGCGAGCTCACCGAGATCGATGAGGAGATCATGCAGGGAGTCGTCGTGCTGCTGGCGCAGCAGATCGAGCGCGTCTGGCAGCCGATGAGCCTGTCCCTGACTCCGGGCGTGTGCATCAAGCCGGTGCTTGCGCCCAAACTCTTTCCTCCGACGGAGAAGGTCTTGTTGATTCGCTTTTCACTCACGGTCGCGGGCATGTCCGGGATGCTTCATCTCGCCTTCCCGGCCTCACTCGGCTCGCACCTGGTGCGCGTGGTGCGGGCCGACCCGGCGCGGGAGAAGGGAAGTGTCCGCTACTTTCCCCGCCCGTCCCTGGAAGAGCGGGTGCTCGATTGCACCTTTACGGTGGCGGCGGATCTACCCGAGGTGCGGGTACTGGTGCGGGACTTGTCGGCGATCGCGCCGGGCACGGTGCTGCGCCTGGCGGCGCCGGTCAGCAATGCCGGACGCCTCACGATCGAGAACAAGGAACTGTTTGCCGCGGTGCCGGTGCGCAGCGGCAGCCGCAAGGCGGCACAGCTGCTGAGTCCGACGCCGGGCACGTCCTGGTTGCGGGAGTAGTACGGAAGCAGGATCGAGGAGAGGTGCAGGATGACAAACGAATTTTCTGAGCAGGCTCACGGCATGTTTGCGCAGGCCTTCTGCGCCGTATTCACCGACGCGCTGCGCTCCACCTCGGCGGGCAGCTGGCAGCTGACCACGGTCGACACGCTGCTGGCGCCGGCTGCGGACGATGCTGCCTCGCTCGAGTACTGCCTCACCTTTGCCGGCAGTCTGAGCGGCAACTGCTTTGTCATGTTCGATCGCACCGAGGCGGAGGTACTTGCGGAAGCTCCGTCCCCGGAAGAGCCACGACCCAGGGCGGGGACGGCCGGTGGCTCGACGCGCGACTACAGCGAAGTGCTGGCCGAGGTGATGCACCAGGCGGCCTCCTCGCTGGTTGCACGGCTGGCTGCTATGCTGGGCGCCTTTACGGTTGAGGTCGCGCATGCAGTCGCAGCGGATCCCCTGGCAGTCCACCGCGCGCAGCTGCTTGCGGTCAACGATGATGGGCGCAGCGCGACCATCCGCCTGTTTTTTTCTCCCGACCTGAGCGAGGCTCTGGTGCGTCCGGCGGCGGGCGCGGGCCAGGGGAACGGGGGCAGCCCCGGCAATCTCGGGAACCTCAAGCTGGTCATGGATGTTGAACTTGCCGTGACCCTTCGCTTCGGGCAGCGTCACCTTTCGCTCAGGGAGATCCTCGACCTGGGAAGCGGGTCGGTGGTAGAGCTCGACCGCCAGGTGGATGAGCCGGTCGAGCTGATCCTGGACGGACGGGTGATCGCGCGCGGCGAGGCGGTCATCATTGACGGCAATTACGGTGTACGGGTCACGGAAGTGCTTGAGCCGGTGGGCGTTTGAGGGTCTTCCAGGCGGTTGTGCGCCGGCGCTCTTCCTAATTGGGAAAGGATCTTTCGTGCTCATCAAGAATCTTGCCGTGACCGGATAGAACATCGTCTGCCACCTGCCGATAGGGGTGCGGGTGGTGAATCTTGACCAACAACCAGTGGAGCCCGGCAGCAGTCGAGATCGGTGATGGCGCGCGGTTGCCGGCAGCAGTTCGAAATGCATTCCTTGCGGGCGCGGCAGGCGTCATCTCCTGCGGTGCACGCCTGCCGATTGCTTCCAAGCCGGGTGACCTGTGCTCCGACCTGCTTCGAGAGCTGCCCGGCGTGCCTGCGCTGTTCAGGACCAGGTTGCAGCTGGAGCTGCTGCTTCAGGAGCCGGTGGTGGATCTTCGGGCGGTCACGGATGTCATCCTGGCCGATCCGGGGGCGACCATCGAGCTGTTTCGCCTCGCCGGCCGCGAGTGGATGCCGGGAGAGGAACGCGCGGAACGCGTGGAGGATGCGCTCGCCGGCCTTCTACTGGCGGACTGCATGCAGGTGGTCAGCGGAGCGGACGGAGGCGGGAGGCTTGCTGCTCCGGCCGATGCCTGGGATCATGCGCGGCTGATCGCGCTGCGCATGCGCCAGGCCGCCGAAGCTGAAGATCTTCCGCATCCCGAACAGGCGTACCTGGTGGGTTTGCTGCATGAGCTTGGCACATTACCTGCCCTGCTGGGCCCGATAGCGGCTGTTTCGCTGAGCGCCGCGGGGGCTACGGCGCGTGGGTCGCGCCGGCGGTCTCGTCTCCAGGCACCCGGCTCCCTGGTTGCCGAGGAGTGGAGGCTGCCCTGGTTCCTGGTTTCGGCACTCCGGGACATAGAAGAGGATTCGGCTCGCTCGCCGTGGGCCCGCCTGGTAGCCGATGCGCATCAGCCGAACCGGGATCAGGAAGCGCGAACCGCACGAACCGAGATGGCGCGCCCTCCCAAGCACGCTCATTCGAGCGCCATATCACCCAAGCGTTCACGGGTTCTTTCGTTTACGTCGGAGCGCGTGGTCTGGAAGCGGGGCTCGGCAGCACGGCCGCGCGTCCAGGCCCCGATGCGGCCTCCGGCGTGAGACAGGCCGAGCGAGCGGGTTCGAAGTAGAAGCATGAGGGTGGTGGGATCGAGGCCCGGATCAGCAACGGAGATTAAGAAAGTCTTGCACCCGGGAGGCCTGCAGCGACGCCCAATCCTCACCCGCCTCTCACGTTGATGCTTTGAACCCCGCAAAGAGCGCTCCTTCCCGGCAAGGTTTGCCTGCTTTTCTTTGGCCCTGAAGGTGCAAACACTGTCTCTGAGGAATCCTCATGGACAGTGGTTTCTACGTCGTCTCAACGGCACTCGCAGCCCGGACCGAGGCGCTCGACACCATCGCGAACAATCTCGCGAATGCGAGCACCCGCGGCTTTCGCGCCCGGCACAACAGCTTCAGCGCGGTGCTTGCCGGCTCTTCCCACACGGCGCACAATGCTCTGAACCAGGCGACCAACAACTTCGGCGTTCTTGGCGGCACACGTGTTGACCTGACCGAGGGCCAGCTGGAGAAGACAGGCAATCCCCTGGACGTCGCCATCGAAGGCGCGGGCTTCTTCAAGGTCCAGACCGCCTCCGGCACCGCCTACACGCGGGAAGGCTCCTTCAAGGTCTCGCCCAAGGGTCAGCTGACGACCGCTGACGGCGACGCGGTGATCGGCGAAGGCGGCGCGATCTCGATCCTGGGCGGGGGGCCGGTCTCGATTGCTCCCGACGGAACCATCTCCACAAACGGGACCATAGCCGGCAGGCTCTCGGTGGTCGATTTCGCACCCGGCACGGCGATCGAAAGCCTGGGCGCGAACCTGCTTTCGGCGCCCGCGAAAAGCGAGGTTGCAGCCAAGGGTACTGAGCTGCGCCAGGGCATGCTCGAGGGTTCAAACGTCAACCCGGTCACGAGCGTGGTCGAGCTGATCAATGCCCAGCGGGAGGCGGAAGGCATGCGCCACGCGCTGACCATGTTCAGCTCGGAGATGGACAAGACTGCTTCGCAGGACCTTCCGCACGTCAGCTAAACCCGAAGCCGCACGTCGGCTGCGTTCGGCCGCCGCACGGCGGCAGATTTCTCAAGGAGTAGTCATGTTACGAGCACTCTACACCGCGGCCAGCGGCATGACCGCGCAGCAGATGAACCTGGACAACATCGCGAACAACTTATCGAACTCGAGCACCACCGGGTTTCAGCAGCGGCGGGTGCAGTTCTCGGACCTGCTCTACCAGAATGAGGTGCTGCCAGGGTCGGCCGCGACTTCCCAGACCACGGTCGCCTCGGGTCTGCAGGTGGGTCTGGGCACCAAGCCTGCTTCGACGGAGCTGATCCAGACCCAGGGCACATTTACCACGACCTCAAGCCCGCTCGATGTTGCCATCTCCGGCAACGGCTTCTTCCAGATACTGCTCCCGAATGGCCAGACCGGCTATACGCGTAACGGCTCGTTTCAGCTGGATGCGCAGGGGGTGATGGTGACCGCGGACGGCAATCCGCTGCAGCCGGCGATCACCATTCCGCCGGACGCGACCAACATCACCATCGGCATGGATGGCACCGTGAGCGTACAGCAGCCGGGTCAGACCAACGCCTCGCAGGTGGGCGCGATGCAGCTGGCATCCTTCATCAACCCGGGCGGCCTGAACAGTGTAGGCAACAACATCTACCTGGCGACCCTGGCCTCGGGCGAGCCGACGGTGGGAACGCCCGGGGGCGCCGAGGGTCTGGGCTCAATCCAGCAGGGAATGCTGGAGCAGTCCAATGTTTCCGTTGTGGACGAGTTCGTCAACATGATCCTCGCTCAGCGCTCCTATGAATCGAACTCGCGCGTGGTCAAGGCCGCCGACGAGATGCTTCAGCAGCTCAATCAGCTTTCGCAATAGGTGGATACATCCATGAAGACACTTCCCAAACTCATTCGATGGCTGCTCCAGGTCGGCCTGCTCGGTGCGGCGTGCGCAAGCTACGCCTCCGGTGCCGCGCCGATCAGCCCGCGCTACCCTTTGACCGCCGACCAGGCTGCCGCGGCGCTCACGGCGCGCGGCATAGAGGTCACCCCGGCCGAGATCAGCCTTCCCATGCACATGACTTCGGCCTCGGCCTCGCCGGCGCTTGAAGCCGGAAAGGTCGAGCACTCGGGGATCGAGGAACGGGTGCGGCTGGCGTGCGCAGACCACGCCGACTGTCTGCCCTTCTATGTCACCCTTCACCAGAAGGGCACCGGCTCCGGGCCGGCTGCTTCCGCACCGCGCTTACCGGCGGCCCAGCCCAGCCTGCGCGCCGGATCGAAAGCCACGCTGGTTATCGACGACCAGCACCTGCACATCCGCGTACCGGTCATCTGCCTTGAGGCTGGCGAGTCCGGCGCCACCATCCGCGTGCGCAGCCTGGACCGCAAGCAGACCTGGCAGGCCCAGGTCATCGATCCCACCCTGGTTCGAGGGAGCCTTTAACATGCGGAAGCTGGAACCTGTCCTGACGGCTGTGCTCGTACTTCTCTCCGGACCGTGCGCACAGGCAGTGAAGTTCACCAAGCCGCCCAAGGACACACCGCAGCTGCGCGCCGAGTACCTGGCGCGGCTCGCCGAACAGAACCTGCCGCCGGTGGACCGGCGCTCGACCGGAAGCCTCTGGGTGCCGGGATCGACGCTTGGCGACCTCTCGGCGGACTACAAGGCGCGCAATCTCAACGACACCATTACCATCGTGGTCGGGGTGCAGACGACGGCCGCCCAGAGCGGCACCAGCGACAGCGAGCGGACCTTCTCGGCCAATTCGGGAGTCACCGGCCTGGTCGGCGACATCGCCACCAAGGGCGTCAACCCGCTCTTCAATGCGAACTCGGCGAGTGCCCTTAAAGGACAGGGCTCCAC
>CAXUND010000106.1:0-5234 GCA_964252445.1 uncultured Acidobacteriaceae bacterium
GATCTGAGAGGGTAGTGATTTTCTAAGGTCGAAGTGGGCCGACACGCTCGAGGCTTCCGTTGCGGTTGCGATGCCTTCGGTAACGATGCGTGCTGCTTTCCATGGCACAGCATTACGGTCCGGCTGCTAGAGTTCAGTCAACTTCCCGTTCCTCCTGTTTGCTGGTGCGCGTTCCTGACCTGAGCTGCCATTAGAGCCGCCTGAACAGCCACACGACATGCTCTTCCGCCGCTTGACGGAGGAAAGCTCCCGCCTGCGCGTGGGGAGGCTGGTTGCATGCTCGACATAAGTGGAGGGCAGGGGCAAAGCAAGGATTTTGCCGGCGTCTGGTCACCGGCTGTTCTATTCAGCTCCAGAGCGCGCTTACTCCCCACCGCCCCCGCGGCGGGGAATAAGCAGAAAGGTCCAGGCAGATGCAGCCCAGAACACTTTCCGGTCGATCGACCGCTCGACACGACTCGATTTTACCGGTTCGTCAAGGCTCATGTGCAGGACGGCGCTCATTCGGTTTTCGCTCACGACACTCATTGAACGTGAACGGGAACCATCGCCCGAATCGGGAAGCATGCTGATCGCGAGGTCATGCACTTCCACAGCCGAGCTGCTCGCCAGCTAAAAGGACTGATATGTTGAACTCGCTCTTCCGCTCCGCATCCGCAGCGGCGCTGCTGTTTGCCGCCGGCAGTCTGCCCGCGCCGTTGCTGGCCGGCACGCCGACTCTACCCGTGCAGCATGCACCCACCCGGCTGACCTCGCCGCATGCACGCCATAGCGCGCGCTCCAGCAAGGCGGCATCCACTATCCAGACTCCCTTCACCCGAGTGATGCTGCCGCGCGTTGAGGCACAGCAGGCAAAGCTCGCGGCGGCGGGGAAACTTGATCCGGCTGCCAAGAGTTTGACGAACCGGCCTAAAGCGCAGGGTGCGGCGCAGGGGGGCACGAATGGCCTCGGGATCAACTTCCCTTCCTTCTTGCAGCCGTCGCTCATCGCCACTGAGTACTATGGCGCTACGGCTTACACGAGTATCGCGTTGACGGCGGATGTGAATAAGGATGGCAAGCCCGACCTTGTTACTCTGGAAGCTAACGGGCGCTTCCACGTTGTGCTGAATAGCGGTACAGGTTTGGCTGCGACCGCTATCCTCACTGATGGTCCCAGCTTGGGAGCTGCAATTTCCTGGGCGTCGGCGGTCGACCTCAACGGTGATGGCTATCCTGATCTCGAGGCCATCGATGCGACGAACAATGTCGCTTACATCTTCATGAATGCGGGAAGCGGGGGAAGTGGAACGTTTCTTCCAGCTACTTCCATCCCGCTTCCGCTGCTATCAGGCTACGGTATCAACGGGGATACGAGCTTTGGCGGTGACGTCATCTTCGCCGACATGACCGGGGACGGAAAGCCCGACATGGTGATCGTGAGCGGCGAATATCCGGCGGCAAACCAGACATCCCTCTCCATACAGATCCTTCCCGGTGTCGGAGACGGCACCTTTTCAGGCGCTCTTGCTTCAACGCCGCAAATCGTGAATGCCGCCGTCGATGGCTCTTATCACTCCCTGCAAGCGTTCGACATCAACGGAGATGGAAAAGCAGATCTCGTCTTTCCTGTGCACGTTGGCGGAAATGAGACTATAGGGGCGGGGGGCACGCCGAGAAATCCGGGAACAGACTACCTTTACACGTTTGTGGTGACAGGAAACAGCCTCGGAACTTTCAGCTCCTTTGCGCCGATCAACTCAACCTCTCCTGGAGCCTACGCGGTGGGCGCGCAGGATTATCCGTACGCGAGCTATGTCGGCAACTTCGGTAAAGGCTCGAGCCCGGGTATCGCCGTGCTCGGGGACGACGGCATCTACAGCCAGTTGAGCAATGGGGATGGCACCCTGCAGCCTCCGGTGGCGTCTGCCATCTACTTTGGGGACGCAACTTCACAGAATTTTGTCGACGTTACCGGGGACGGCAAAGTCGACGCGGTGAGCTACACAGACGGTTACATCTCTGTCTACCCGGGTGCGGGTGATGGGACGTTCAGCCTGAGCGCGAGTGAGCAATACGTATCCGGCTATGCCGCTAACCAACAACCAGTGCCTGCAGACTTTAACGGGGACGGGATTGTCGATCTCATTTCAGTACATGGGTACGGGGCTGCGGCCGTGTACGACGGACTAGGCGGTGGGGCATTCAAAGGTGCACCTGTCATCGCGCCTCCGGCGGAGGATGCTTCGGACATCAGCAGCATCCTGGTCGGGAACCTGGCTGGGCATGGCTTTGCGGACGTGCTGGCCTACGACTACAACAACGACTCTCTCTTACTCACCGCCGTCAACGACGGAAAAGGCAACTTTACTTATGAAACGGCGTTGTCTGCAGATGCGTGGTCGGCAGCCAGCATCGCCTTCGTTGAGCCGGTGACGATTGACATTAACAATGATGGCAAGCCGGACCTACTGCTGGTGTCAAACATAGGATTGCTGGAAGCGCTGAACAACGGGGATGGAACCTTTGCTGCGCCCGTGCAGATTCCTCTGAGCGGCGGCAATCTGGGCTGCGCGCTGAACTATGCGACCGTTGGAGATGTGAACAATGATGGGAAGCAGGACGTTGTTGTTGCTTTCCCCGGCTGTGACAGCGGCGGCACGACCAGCGCCGGCTTCTTCACCTTGCTGAATAACGGCGATGGCACGTTCACCTCGAGCTTTACAGCATTGGGCAGCAATATCTACCAAGTTGCGTTAGCTGACTTCAACAGCGATGGCAACCAGGACCTGGTGCTGAGTGATGTAGCTGAGGGCACCGTTCTTGCGCTTCTCCCTGGCAACGGCGACGGCACGTTCAACACGAGTGCGACCGAGGTTTTCGGCTCGGACGCCATCTTCCAGTTCCTGACCAATGACTTCAACGGGGATGGTAAGCCAGACCTAACCATCGCCACCACAAGCGAAGGCTTCGGACCTTTCGGCGTGATTACTGCAACAGGCAATGGTGATTTCAGCTTCTCCAATTACCAGCCTGCAGCTCTAGGCTTCTTTGCCTATGGCATTGCCTATGCGGATCTGAACGGCGATGGCAAACCGGACCTCATACTGGATGGCTACACTGACTTTGACACCTACTACGAAGGCATCGGCTACATGGCGAACCTGGGTGCTGGTACCTTCAGCACGCCTGTGGTGCTTCCCTCGGTTTATCCGAATGAAGATGCCGATTTCGGCTACGGAACGCCAGCGCTGATCGGCGATTTCAACTCCGACGGCGCGCCGGACTTCCTCGCGGTCTCCTTCTACACCTCCGGTATCTTTTACAACACTGGCGGCCTGACCATGGCGCTGACCACCAGCGTCTCCACGGCGACACAGGATACTTCTGTGACGCTTACCTCCACGCTCACGCCCAGCTTCCCGGGTGGTCCGCAGGTAACGGGTACCATCACCTTCGAGGACAACGGCATTGCGATCGGTACTGTACCGATCGCGAACAACGCCGCGACGCTAAGCCTGAGCACGCTTCCCGTCGGTGCAAACGTCATTACGGCGATCTATTCAGGTGACGTCAACTACAACGCAGCCACCAGCGCGGCCAACGTGAACATGACTTCAGTCTCGGTCACCGCTTTGCCGGCTGCCTTCACCCTGGCGGCAGTCTCAGGTGCGTCGCTCGATCTGACGGTCGGTCAGACAGGGGTTGCCACCTTTAGTGTTACCGGCAACGCCACGTTCAATGGTCCGATCACCTTGAGCTGCTCGGGAGCTCCGGCAGGCACCTCGTGCACGATTTCACCCAGCACGCTCACGCTCGCCGGTGTTCAGACCGCAACCTTCACGGCGGTGCTAGATACGACGGCGCCGAACAACCACTTCAACGCGACCAACAGCATGCCGACATGGGTGAAGACGACGGGTGGCATCACGCTGGCAGGCGGTCTGCTGCTGATGTGGCCAAGCCGGCGCCGCCGGAACCTGTGGACCCTGATGCTGCTAGGGACACTCGGGCTGGGAGCGGTGGTTTCGCTCACCGGATGTGACCACAAGTACTCGGGTACTCCGGCCGGCACCTACAACGTCACTGTCACAGCCACCGCCGGCTCTCTCATGCAAACCGGTACGATTGCGCTTACCATTCACCAATAAACTGCTGTAGAGGACGACGGGGCCCGAGCAAACTGCCCGGGCCTTGTCGCGTCTGAGGAGAGCGACGGGGGGCGCAGCCGGTGCGATAATGGACTGTGGTGCGAAGGGGGTCATTCGCTTGTCCCGATACCGCTGTCTGATGATCTGCCTGTTTGCTCTGGGAGCAGCCGGATGCAAGGCCCAGGCGCCTGCTGATGGGTCCGCGATCAGCGCCAAGCTCAACCGCAAGATCGAAGTGCTGGTCAGATCTCAGCTGGGGGTTCCTCCGGACTGGAGTGTGGCCGTGGGCGAGCGGAGCAAGAGTGAGACGCCCGGATTTGACGGGCTGACGGTTGTTTTCTCCCCCGTCGCCGATCCGGGCCACAAGGAGAAGATGGACTTCCTGCTTTCGAAGGACGGGAGCACACTCGCGAGGCTTTCGAAGTGGGACCTGACGAAGAACTTATCGGACACGATCTCCACGAGCGGTCGCCCGGTGCGTGGATCAGAGGCGGCGAAGGTCACAATCGTCAATTATGACGACCTTGAATGTCCGTACTGCGCGCGCATGCACGCCGAGCTTTTTCCGCAAACGATCGAGCACTACAAGGGTCTGGTGAAGGTGGTTTACAAGGATGACCCGTTAACCGAGATTCATCCCTGGGCGCTCCACGCGGCAGTGGATGCGAACTGTCTGGCGGCGGCAAGCCCAATCGCATATTGGGACTACGTCGATTACCTGCACACGCACGGGGAGGACGTGACCGGTCCGGATCGCGATCCCGCGAAGGCAATGGCGCTGCTCGATAAGAAGGCAAGGGATGAAGCGGCGCAGCGGAAGATAAGCGAGGCCGGGGTAAACGCCTGCCTGGCGAAGCAGGATGATGCCGCTGTTCAGGCATCGATGAAGGAAGCAGGAAAGCTCGGAGTTGACGGAACGCCGACGCTGTTCATCAACGGCGAGCGACTCTCGGGCGCGCGGCCGCTCGCTGACGTGTGGGCGACGATTGATCGGGCGCTTCGGGCAGAAGGGGTGACGCCACCGCCGAACACAGCTATCCCTGTACCGGAGGGCTCACCAAACCCTGAGCAGTCGGGCTCCGGCGGAACGAATTGAGGTTGGCG
>CAXUND010000106.1:5334-10868 GCA_964252445.1 uncultured Acidobacteriaceae bacterium
GCGAAAGACGTCGAGACTCTGTACCAGAACAATCTTGGGGACTCGCAGCAGCAGCCGTCGAAGGAGCAGGCAGACATCGTGCGGCTGAACATTGTTCGCCAGCTGATCGATGAGGAGATTCTTTCGCAGCGAGCGGCAAAGCTCAACCTGACGGCGACGGATGAAGAGGCTGATAGCCAGATCAACGAAATGAAGGCGCCGTTTACGCAGGAAGAATTTGACAAGCGCCTGGCGGCAAAACATCTGACCCTGGATGACCTGAAGCGTGACATCCGCCGCGCCAAGACGACGGAGAAGCTGTTTAACAAGGAAATCAATTCCAAGATCAACGTCACGGATGCAGATATCGCGAGCTACTACGCGGCTCACAAGTCTGAGTACAACCTGGTTGAGCCGCAGTACCACCTGGCGCAGATCGTAGTAACGACATCGGCAGCGCCGCAACAGCAGCAGGGCGCGAACCTGCAGAACTCAAAGGCGACCAACGACAGCGAAGCGAAGAAAAAGATCGAGATGTTACATAATCGCCTGGAGAGCGGCGAAGATTTCGGGACGCTAGCGGCGAACTTCTCAGAACGCGCAGACAACGCTTCAAGCGGTGGGGATATGGGATTTGTCTCTGAATCGCAGCTGCATGGCGATCCGGACGTTTACAACGCTATTGCCAAGTTGAAGAACGGACAGATCACTGATGTGCTGCCGCTGGTAGATCCGGTTCAACGGAAGACTATTGGCTACGCGATCTACCGGCTGATAGATCGAGAGGCTGCGGGCCAGCGCGAGCAGAGTGATCCTCGCGTGCAGCAGGCGATACGTCAGCAATTGCGCGATACGCGTTCGCAGCTTTTGAAAAATGCATACCTGGAGATGCTTCGGGACCAGGCGCACGTCGAGAACTATTTCGCGGAAGACGTTTTTAAGAATGGCGCGCACTAAACGATAGCTGTTCAGCGGACTACGGGAAGGGTGATGAGCGGCGGCTATACACGTTACGGCATTCTGGGGTTTGGACATCACGCAATCAAGCGACTGATGCCGGCATTCGCGAAGAGCAGGTACTCGCGGGTGGAAGGATTGTGGCGACGTGATCCCGCGAAGGCCGCTGAGAATGCTCGCACGTTCTCGATCCCCCAGGTGTTTGGCACGGCAGAAGAGCTGTGTGCGTGTGCCGAGATTGACGCGGTCTTCGTTGTTTCGCCGGATGCCTTGCATCTTGAGCATGTTCTGCTGGCGCTGAGTTACGGCAAAGCGGTGCTTTGTGAGAAACCGCTGGCGATGAACGTTGCAGAAGCGGAAGCGATGCTGGCGGCTGCGGGCAGGGCCGGGCGGCGTTTGGGCGTGGCCCAGAACATGCGCTACAACCGGAGCGTGGAGCTGATGCGCGCATGGATTCAGGAGGGGCGCATTGGCGCGCCGGTCATGGCACATGCGCAGTTCTGTTACGACTCCGAGCGTAGCCCGCGGACCTGGATCAACGACCCGCAGTTAGCCCGCGGCGGCCCCATCGGCGATGTAGGGATCCACTGCATGGACGCTCTTACCTTCGTGTCGGACTTGCAGGTGACGGCCGTGAATACGCTGGCCCATCGGGATGACCGATCGGGCGCGGTCGAGTCGCACGCGATTGTGGGACTGGACCTTACTTCTGGCGCGATGGCGACGGTGACGGTGAGCACGCGTGCAGCGTATCGAAGCTTGATTGAGGTCACTGGAGAGACAGGAGTGCTGGTCTCAGAGGCCGCATTGACGGTCGATCATCCGGTCAAGGTGGTGCTGTATCAGGGAGGCAGGGTTGCAGCGGAGGAGACGGTGTCGAACGACGATGCATTCAGCCGGATGCTGGACAGCTTCGCGCTTTCATTGAGGGGTGAAGGGGAATTTCGCGCGGGTGCGGAGCAGGGCGTGCGCAATCAGCGTGTGCTGGATGCTGCGTATGCGAGCTGGCATTCAGGGCGGCGGGTGGAAATTGAGAGCGATGAGGTGGCGACTGTCCTGTGAGCTAAAAGCAAATCCTACGTTGCGCTTAGGATGACAGCGTTCTTCCGGGTTCGAAAAAGTTGCTTTACGTCACAACTGGGTGCTTCTGATCAGGGCAAAGAAAAGCCTCCGGCTGAATGCGGAGGCTTTCTGAGCAATTGGGATTTTACTTATTCTGATCCATCACGATGCCGCCGCCGGCGGCTGCTGCTTTCTTCGCTTCGTTGGACTTGCGAGTACCCATGGCCTGCTCACGCCAGTGATCTGCCTGTGCGACATCTGCCTTGCGGTCGGCATCATTTCCACAGTCCAGATCAGCCTTCCGGCGGTACATCAGGTTCAGGTAGGACATGGCATCGTCGTAGGATGGACGGATCTGGACGGCCTGGTTGAGGTATTTAAGTCCTTCCGTGACCAGCGTAGTGTTGTCTTTCTGGATGGCCGAGCAAACGCCTTTCGGAGCCTTGGGATTGCCATCACCGTTGTCCTGGAGACCAGCGGCCTTGAGTGCGCTCACCGCATTCTTATAGGCCAGCCGCCAATCGATCACACCGATGGTATATGCGGCTTCGGCATCCTGCGGATCCGCCTGGAGAACCTTGTTCTGCCACTCCTTGGCGTCGTCAAATTTCTGGATGCTCAGGTAAAGACTGGCAATGCCCTTAAGCGAATTAATGTCGTTCGGGTGCTCAGCGAGAACCTGCTTGTAGCCGTCGATAGCCTTCTGCGCATTGGCGAGGTTGTCTTTTGTAGTAAGGTCAGGCACGACCTGCTGAGCATACGCGGTAGCAAGGTAGAGCCGCGTCATGGGGTAGGTCGGGTCAAGGTTTACAGCATTTTGGAAGTGACCGATCGCTTCCTCGTACTTTGCTGCCTTGTAGGCCTGGACGCCTTTATTGAGCTGGTCGCGAGCTTCCAGGCGCTTGCACCCGGCAGAAAGGACGAGCAGCGACATAGCGGCCGCGGCCAGCACCGGAACACGTGCGATTCGATTCATTCTGTGTCTCTTCTCCTTCGATCGCCAGGTGTTGCCTGACTTTGGGGTGCTACAAAAGCAGTGTCTGGGGCGATTACTTTTGTCTGCGCTGTGATTGTAATCGGTTTGAGCCAGAGCGCAATATCCCGCATAGGAAATGCTCTCTGGCTTAGGCCGATGGCACCGGACAGGCTGGTACTACTGGCCTGCCTCAATTTTCGGAGTGACGAGGCCGATGTGATCGACGCCGATGGCGTGTCCCATATCGACGATCTCGGCCACGGTAGAGAAGTTGAGATCCGGATCACCCTTAACGAACATGACTTTGCTGGCGCGCGGTGCGTAGATCGCGTCCAGTCGCGAGCGAAGGTCACCCTTATTGACCGAGTCCTCGTTGATCTTGTAGGTAGGGACGCCTCCGGCGCTACCCAAGATCTGAACGACGATGGTCTTGTCGTTGGGCGTCTCTGTTTTATCCTTGGGGGGCTGGGGTACCAGCGCGTCCAAGCCCTTGGGTGTTACCGGCACGATGACCATGAAGATGATCAGGAGCACCAGCAGCACGTCAATAAGCGGCGTTACATTGATGTCGGCGTTGAGTCCTCCCGGACCGGCGCCACCTCCCATTGCCATAACTTAACTCCTAGTATTCAGGTTGCGCGCTCCCTGAGATGGATGCGCTGATTAGTTGCCGAGGCTACGCTGTTCTGTAAGCAGACCAACCTCGTCGACACCGGCAGTGCGAACGGCATCGATTGCGTCTTCAACCGTGCCGTAGTGAGCACGTGCGTCGGCGCGGAAGTAGACCATCTTCGTAGGTTTGTTCTCGAGGCGGTCTTTCACTTGTGAACCGAGCTGTTCAAGCGAGGTCTGATCCTGACCGAGATAGATCTTGCTGTCGCGGGTGACGGCGATCTGGACAGAATCTTCCTTGCTGGCGTCATCCATAGTGACCGCGTTGTCGGTGCGCGCCAGGGTGACGTTCACCTTTTGGGTGAGCATCGGCGTGATGACCATGAAGATGATGAGGAGGACCAGCATCACGTCCACCATGGGGGTGACATTGATGTTGGAGTTTACTTTCTTTCCTTCGTCGCGCTTGACTAATGCCATTGCTGTGCTCCGTGAATTTAGAGGCGCCGAGGTCTAGCGCCAGTGAGCGGAATACCCGTCCAGCCATGCTGGACGGGTTTGCACACGAGCGCTTTGCCGATACTTAGCGGCGGTTCTGCTTGATGAAGTAGTCGATCAGCTCGCTAGAAGAATTGTCCATCTCGACGTCGAACGCTTCAACCTTCGAAGTAAAGTAGTTGAAGGTCATAACGGCAGGGATGGCAACCAGCAGGCCGAACGCAGTGGTGACCAGCGCTTCCGAAATACCGCCGGCCACGGCACCGATACCAGGAGTCTTCTGGGTAGCGATTTCCTGGAAGGCCTTAAGGATACCGGCGACGGTCCCGAACAGGCCGACGAATGGCGAGGTCGACCCGATCGTGGCCAGGCCGGAGAGCCCGCGCTTGAGCTTGGCGTGGACGATGGCTTCAGAGCGCTCAAGGGCGCGCTTGGATGACTCGATCTGCTCGGCGGTCACTACACCACCACCGCCGTAGGTGCGAAACTCCTGCAGGCCCGCGGTAACAACCTCGGCCAGGTGCGACTTCTTATTGCGATCGGCAACCTTGATTGCCTCATCGAGCTTGTTCTCGCGCAGAGCGCCGGCAACTTTGGGTGCGAAGTCGCGGGACTGCTTGCGGGCGGCGGCAAAGTAGAGGGCGCGGTCGATGATGACGGCGAGCGACCAGATGGACATGATGAAGAGCAGGATGACCACGCCACGGGCCAGCCAGCCCATGTTCCCCCAGAGGTCCATGGGCGAGAAGCCGACGGTGGGTGCTGGTGCATCCTGGAACATAAAGCCGAGGGCGGATGGATTGGCAACGAGCTGAGTGAGATGAGCGAGTATCACTGAATTCTTTCCTCCTGGGGAGTAGATGACGTTCGAAATTGTCTATTGGTACGGATGCCGGTAAAGGTGAGGGAAGCGGGCCGAAGCCCGCTCCTTAACCACCCAGGGTGAAGTTGACGGTGACCTGCGTATCGACCTCAGTCGGTTCGCCGTTGAGCACATATGGCTTGTAGCGCCAGCTGCGCACAGCGTCCATCGCGGCGGGCGCCAACATGGGCGGGCCGCTGACTACGCGTAGATTCTCGATGGTGCCGGTCTTCGAGATGGTGGCTGCGAGAATGACGGAGCCCTGAATGCGGGCGGCCTTTGCGATAGCCGGATAGGTTGGCTGGGTCTTGGTGATGAGGTTGCCGGCCATGACGCCAGAGGAGACGGCTATCTTCTTGGGCGCCGGGGCCTTCACCACCGGCGCTGTGCCGGTGCCCATGCCACCCAAGATGCCACCCATGGCGCCACCAGGAGCACCGCCCATGTCACCCATGCCGGCGACACCGACGGAAGGAGCCGGCGGCGGAGTTTGATCCGGGGTCATCTTGATCACCTTTGGGATCTTGGTGGGCGCTGTCAGCTCATTGGCCATGTTCGTGACCTTGATGACCTTGACAGGAGGAGCGG
>CAXUND010000107.1:0-10850 GCA_964252445.1 uncultured Acidobacteriaceae bacterium
TCCCTGCCAGAGGTTACCTCTGAGATCTCAGACCCACGCTTCACCAGTGCGAAGCTTGCCCAGCGGCCATCGACGGCAATCAACAGCGGATGCCGTCCTGCTTCCGTCCAGTAGAGCAGCAGCTTGTCGTAGCCGAACCTGCCGTCCGGTCCCGGTTCCAGAGAAATTAACTCGCTGAAGTCATGCGCGTACAGCTCCAGCAGGTTCGCGAGGATGGGCGCCTGCTCCATCGTGGCTGGGACGAGCTGGAGCACCCTGTCTACGATGGCGGCAGCGGCTTGCGCGCGAAGTAGTAAAGCGAGAAAGCCAGCGCCGCGAACATCACCACCGATACGCCGTCGTGGTAGAGGAACGTGTGCGGCATGGACGGCAGCGCGACGTGACCGGTAGCCGCCTCGTACAGTTTAAGCACCACGCCCAGTAATCCCACGATACCGCCCGCTGCGATCAGGCCGCTCGCGTAGAGCGAGCCTGGGCTGATCTCGCTCTCTGTATCCGGGGCGCCGACGTGGGCTCTGGCCGCCGCGCTGTCGACCATCCAGCGGACCACGCCGCCGACAAAGATCGCGAGCGTGGTCGCGATCGAAAGGTACGCACCTACCGCGAAGGAGAGCGAGCGAATGCCGAGCAACTCCACGGCGATCACCAGGAAGACCCCCAGCAGCACCAGTCCCCAGGGCAGCTGCTGGCGCAGGATGCCGTTGATCACCGTGGCCATCAACCGGGCCTGCGGGGCAGCGGCTTTCTCGCTGCCGATACCCTGAATCCACTGGACTTCAATCGCGTGCGAGGCCGGGCTATAGAGGTAGCGCCCGTCGGCAAGCTCATGCGAGCCCAGCGCGTTCAGCAGCAGGTACTGCGTGCCCGCGCGCTTGTCGGTCGACTTATCCGAGTGGATGACGCTGATCTCCGGACGTTTGAAGGTGCCCTGATTCTGCACGCCTTCATGCGGGGCGGAGATGTTCCAGGGCTGCTGCGCGGTGCGGAACTCCTCCAGGCCCTTGTTCATCGCATTGAGCGTGAGCCCGATCGAGACTGTCGACACCACTACACCCACCATCAGGGCCAGCTGCTGTTTCCACGGGGTGGCGCCGATCAGGAAGCCGGTCTTCAGGTCCTGCGACGTGTCACCGGCGTTGGCCGCCGCGATGCACACCGTGCCGCCAATGGTGATCGCGAGCGCGCCGAACGCGGGCGCCGTCCAGCCCTTCACCAGAAAGATGGCGGAGACCGCCATCAGCGTCGCGATGGTCATGCCGGAGATAGGATTGGCCGAGCTGCCGATCAGCCCAACGATTCTGGAGGAGACGGTGACGAAGAGGAATCCGAAGATGACTACTAAGACCGACGCGGCCAGGTTCGCGAATACTCCTACCTGCGCACCGGGCACCGGCTTGAAGGTCAGGAACAAAAACATGAGTACCACCAGCGCCACGCTGCCGCCGGCGACCACGCTCATGGGCAGGTCGCGGTCGGTACGGTATGTAAGGCGCGCCGAGGTCTCATCCGCTTTTCTGCGCAGGTTTTTGATGCCCGCGGCGAGCGCGCCGACGATCGTCGGCACTGTCTTCACCAGGGTGATCATGCCGGCCGCGGCCACTGCGCCTGCGCCCATCGGCCGCACATAGCTCGACCATAGCTCGCTCGGCGACATGCCCGCGATCGGCTTGGTGGCCGGATACAGCGCTCCGGGAAAATGCGAGCCGAAGAAATAAATCGCGGGCATCAGCACCAGCCAGCTGAAGACGCCGCCGGCAAAGATCGTTCCTGCCACCCTGGGCCCGATAATGTAACCGACGCCGAGGTATTCGGGAGTCGCGTCGCAGCGGATCGCCGCGCCTTTTAGAATATGCTGCGCGCCGTAATCCGGCTGATAGTCCGGCGTCGAGGGCCACGCGCCCAGCAGGTTTTCATTCTGGAAGAGCGTGTACACCGCGCCCAGACCCAGCCCCAGGAACACTCTCGACGCGAACGATCCTCCGCGCTCCCCGGCCAGCAGCACGTCCGCGCAGGCTGTGCCTTCGGGATAGGTGAGGTGACCATGCTCGTCGACGATGAGCTGCCGCCGCAGAGGGATCATGAAGAGCACACCCAGCCATCCGCCCAGCAGCGCGAGGATGAAGATGCGCGAGTACTCAAGATCAAAGCCGAGGAAGATCAGCGCGGGCAGCGTAAAGATCACCCCGGCGGCGATCGACTGCCCGGCATTGCCGGTGGTCTGAACAATGTTATTTTCCAGGATCGAGGCCCTGCCGAGCGCGCGCAGCACGCTGATGGACAGGACGGAGATGGGGATGGACGCAGCGACGGTAAGCCCCGCGCGCAGGCCCACGTACACGGTTACCGCGCCGAAGAGGATGCCGAAGAAACTCCCGAGCAGCAGCGCCCGCGCCGTCAGTTCCGGACGGTTCTCGCTGGCCGAAACAAATGGCCTGAACTCCCGCGCACCCTCAGCCACGCGTTGCCTCCACGCTTTGTCAGAAAGCGTGAGTGTACCAGCCCGGAACTACTTCTCCGTCTCGGGGTTCATTCCGGGCAGGAGCTGCCGGCAGAGTAGGCGCATGGACCAAGCCGCAGACTCCCACCGCCTCACTCGCGGCATCCCACAGAGTGCAGGGGAGATACCGCTCCCCGAAGGAGAACGTATGCAAGCAAGAAGGACCATCCTCGGCGCACTGGCAGGGGCTGCCCTGCTCGTTGGAACCAGCCCGGCGCTTCGCGCGCAGGGTCCACCGCCACCGCCTCCGGGCTACTATCAGGGCGGACCGCCTCCGGGCTACCAGCCGCAGCCCTGGGAAGCACCGCCGGCAGAGTTCCAGGAGATTGAACGCCGCGGCTTCCACGACGGGATTGAGGGCGCTCGCAAGGACTTCAACAATCATCGCCCGCCGAGCGTCGAGAACCGTGACGAGTACCGCCATCCCTCTGTAGGCGGCGCCGACCGCCGCGCCTACCGCCAGGCCTTTCGCCGCGGCTACCAGGCCGGAGTTGACCACATCTACCACGGCGGCTACTGAGCACCGGCAGCTGCCCCTGGAAATGGCTAGCAGTGGCCCCCAGAAATGGCTAAACGAGATTGTTCCGCGCTGCCTCAGGCGGCGGCGCGGACTTTCTCCTCCAGCAAGTGACGGCGCTTATACTCACCGCACGCTAATGCGAGTGTCGCAATGTGGGCCGGGAACGTATGAGCGTGCGGTGGCGGCGCATCAGAAGCACCAGAGCGCGGCGGATGTAGATGGCCAGGATCGGCATCAACGCCGCCGCCACCACTCCCCACACGATCAGAGCGTGCCATTCCCACTGCCAGATTTCGCGAAGAAGCCGCAGAGGATGATGGCTCAGGTGCTCGATCTGTCGCTGGCTGAGCGGAATCTGGCGGGTATGGAAGAGATGTACGCCCAATTCGATGAACGGAATAAACAAGAGCAGGTGGAGCGGCGTCATGGCATGCGCGCCAATCTGCGAGGCGACCTGATTCAGACCGAAGGCCCAGGCAAAGAGCACCACCAGGACTGTCGTAATTCCGACTGACGGATTGATCCCGATAACGATGCCCAGAGCCAGGCTCCACGCCAGACGACGAGGGGTGACGCCGCCACGCATCTGTCTGAGCAGCGGACGCAACACCCTGCATCGCAGAAAACGGCGCACTGCCTCGGGTACAAGCACATGAGTGGGACGCGCCACACCGACGGTAAGGTTGTGAAGGAGAGTCTCCCCAGTTGTGTGGGGGTGTCTACGCCGGGCGGTGCTCGCCGTGAGCCGTAAGTCGATGGTGGTTGCTCAAAGACGTTCTTCCCGTAACTCAACGCAACACTCGAACACTAGCGCTTCCGTTCCACCCGCCGTATACTGCGGGTGAATGGGGACCGGCGCCCTACGGCGTCGCGCCCATGCGAGGTGCGTCTTCAGTCAGCAGGCAGTCCTGACACCCGACGTTCCACAGGCCACCGCCCAGTGGCGCGCCGTTTCGCGCGTCCTTCGAAGTCCTCTGAACAGTCTCTGCTGTGCTCTTTTCCCTGCTACCTGCTCCCTCTGCGACTCCCCTTTGCTGCGCCTGTCGCGCGCCCCTGTGTGCGACACGTGCTGGGCCGATCTTCCCCCACAGCAGGGCTGGCTCTGCCTCTGCTGCGGAGAGGCGCTTGGCGCTCATGCGTTTGCCGATGAAAACCGCTCTCCCGGCGACTACCTGTGCCGCCCCTGCCGCGTTGCTCCTCCCCACTTTGACCGCGCTGTCGCCTATGGGCTCTATCGCGGTACCCTGCGCTCGCTGCTGCACCTGTTGAAGTATGACGGCGTGGAGCCTGTCGCCAGACCACTTGGCGAGCTACTCGCGGCATTGGTGCTGGCGCAGCCTGCGCTGCCTTCCTCGCTCACCGTAGTGCCTGTCCCGCTTTACGCGGGCAAGCGGCGCGAACGCGGCTTTAACCAGGCGGCGCTGCTGGCAGAGGCGTTCACCCGCGCGGCACGCGCTCGCGGGTGGACCGCACGCGTCAATACAGAGCTGCTTCTCCGCAATCGCGCGACCGCGAGCCAGGCCGGCTTGACGCCGAGGCAACGGCGCGACAACGTGCGCGCCGCCTTCGCGGTGGCTGACAAGGAAGCGGTGAAGGGTAAGGACATCCTCATCATTGACGACATCTACACCACCGGCGCGACCGCCCGCGCGACCAGCCTGGCGCTGCGGCGCGCGGGTGCGGCGTCGGTGTGGGTGGCGACCGTAGCCCGCGCGCAAAAGTTGGAAACGATGCCGCCGGTGATGCTGCCGATCGAGGAGGATGTCGCGTTCTGGAGTTGAGGATGCGGCCAAGTTGGGGACGGTCAAGAGCGGTTTGGGGGAACGCATGATCCACGCACGGAAGCAGAAGTCGCTGGCCAAGTGCCACTCGATGACGCCGGGAGCCGGCGCCCACAGCCATAATGCAGCTGTGCCGCCGATCGGCTATGACGAGGTTCGCTACTCGACTAACCCGCCCATGCAGACGCCGGTGCTGGTGCTCAACGCGTCGTATGAGCCGATCAATATCTGCGGCGCACGCCGGGCGCTGGTGCTGGTGCTCAAGGGTATTGCCCGCACCGAAGAGGAGCAGGGCTCAACGCTGCATGCCGCGCGCATCCGCATGCCGCTGCCCTCGGTCATCCGCCTGCTTGAATACCGCCGCATCCCTCACCAGACGCGCGCCCTCTCGCGCAAGAACATCCTGCTGAGGGACCGAAATACCTGTCAATATTGCGGGGTGGTGCTGGCCGCGGGCGAGCTGACGCTCGACCACGTGCTGCCGCGCTCGCGCGGCGGCCAATCAACATGGGAGAACCTGGTCGCCTGCTGCCACCGCTGCAACCGCGAAAAAGGCAACCAGCTATTGCATGAGTTGAAGGATATGAAGCTGCTGCGGGAGCCGCGGCCGTTCTCGCTGCATACGAGCCGGCATATTATGCGGATGATCGGGAACAGCGATCAGAAGTGGCGGAAGTATTTGTACTACTGAGAAAATGGATTTGGTCTGGCAGCCCCCATCTCATCACTTAGCCACCTGCCTCTAAACAAACAACGGCGCCAGCACCAGTGTGATCGTTGCCAGTAGCTTGATCAGCACATGCAAACTAGGCCCGGCGGTGTCCTTGAACGGGTCGCCTACGGTGTCGCCTACCACCGCGGCCTTGTGCGCATCGGATTTCTTGCCGCCGTACTGGCCTGTCTCGATGTATTTTTTGGCGTTGTCCCAGGCGCCGCCGCCGTTGTTCATCAGCATCGCGAGCAGCACGCCCGAGATGGTGCCGACCATCAGCAGTCCGGCCACCGCTTCCGCCCCGGCGAGGTTGACCACCTTGCCCGCGATCATGGGGACTAATCCCACGCCCGCAGAATCGAGTGACGCCGAAGCACCGTAGCTTTCGCTGAAGTGCTTGAAGATCAACCCCACCGCCACCGGCAATCCCACCGCCAGCAGCCCGGGCACTACCATCTCCTTGAGCGCGGCGCTGGTCACAATGCGCACGCAGCGGGCATAATCCGGCTTCGACGTGCCGGCCATGATCCCGGAGTTCTCGCGGAACTGGTTCCGCACATCCTCGACTACCATCTGCGCGGTGCGGCCGACCGCCTTGATCGCGAGGGACGAGAACAGGTAGGTTAGCATCGCGCCGAGCAGCGCGCCCACAAATACCGGGATCTGCGCCAGGTTGATGTTATTGAAACTCCACCCCGTCGGCATCGACGCACTTACTCCCGTCGCCTGCGCTGCATGTAATTTGTCTGTCACCAGCGAACGTATTTCCTCTAAATAAGCACTGAATAGAAGAAACGCCGCTAAGGAGGCCGACCCAATCGCATATCCCTTGGTCAGCGCCTTGGTGGTATTGCCGGCGGAGTCGAGCTTGTCGGTCCTATCTCTCACTTCGTGCGGCTGGTTCGACATCTCGATAATGCCGCCCGCGTTATCGGTAATCGGCCCGAAGGTATCCATCGCCAGGATGTAGGCCGCGCAGCTCAGCATGCCCATGGTGGCGATGGCCGTGCCGTAGATGCCCTTGGCGAAGTTCGATACTGTCGACACGCCCGCGAGACCCTGCACGCCGAAGTAGTAGCTCAGCAGGAGCGCAGCCGAGATTACGATGACCGGCATCGCCGGGGTCTCCATGCCCACTGCAAGCCCGCTGATGATGTTGGTCGCGGGGCCGGTGAGCGACGCTTTCACGATCGAGAGCACGGGCCGGTACCGCGCCTCGGTGTAGTACTCGGTGATCCAGACGAAGAGGAAGGCCGTGACCAGGCCGATGACACCGCACCCGAACAGCCACAGCGGCGCCACGCCCGGTCCGCTCAGCATGGCGTACACGGCTACTCCAAACCCGACCAGGGCTAACAGGGAGGTAACGTAGAAGCCGCGATCGAGCGCATGCATCGGATCTTCGGTTTCATTGGTGCTCACGACGAAGACGCCCGCGATCGAGGCAATCAGGTTGATCGCCAGCACAATCAGCGGGAACAGAATGCCCTTGAGGCCGAAAACGGGATAGAGCGCCGCGCCGAGGATCATCGCGCCCACGTTCTCGGCCGCGGTCGACTCGAAGATGTCGGCGCCGCGGCCGGCGCAGTCGCCCACGTTGTCGCCGACCAGGTCAGCAATGACGGCCGGGTTGCGTGGATCGTCCTCCGGGATGCCCGCCTCGACCTTGCCCACCAGGTCCGCGCCCACGTCGGCGGCCTTGGTGTAAATGCCGCCGCCGAGCTGCGCAAACAACGCCACCAGCGAAGCGCCAAAGCCGAAGCCCACCAGCTGGTATGGAACGGCTTGCGGATGTTCGAGGCCACCAAAGAGCAGGAACAGCGCCGACACACCAAGGAGGGAGAGCGCCACCACCACCAGGCCGGTCACGGCTCCGCCGCGCAGGGCGAGCTTCAAGGCGCGGTCCAGGCTGGTGCGAGCCGCGGAAGCCGCCCGGATATTTGCGCGGATAGAGCAGTACATCCCGGTAAAGCCCGCCAGGCCCGAGCACACCGCCCCCACCAGAAAGCTGACCACGGTCTTCGACGCATAGGGCGCCGTGCGCGGCGACAAGTGGTACCCGATGAAGACCACTACCGCCAGTACGGCCGCGATGATCCCGATGGTCTGGTACTGGCGCCGCAGAAACGCCTCCGCACCCTCGCGGATCGCGTTCGAGATCAGCTGCATCTCCGGCGTCCCTGAGTCTGAGGCGAGCACCGCACGCACCAGCAAAAGAGCGACCAACAGCGCCAGCACTGCGACTGCTATTGCAATCCAGAGGAAAACACGGCCGTCACCGGGCGCGCTTTCCTGGAGCGCGAGGGCAAAGAGGGGCAACAACGGCATAGGCAGGCAACTCCCTCAGCGCCTTCTGGTCTGGCGCTGGTAACGCGCAATTAGAGCATGCACGTAAGAAGGGTCGCAAACCAGATGTTTACCGGGGCTTCTGCGGGGGAGTCTCCTTCTCGATCTCCTGGCCGTTGGCGGTGATCCGTACTGTGCTTCGGAACTGGCGGTAGTCGGTGTACTTGACGGTCTCGCGCATGTGCACATCCTGGCTCATGTACCCGCTGCCGCCGGAGAAATGCAGAACTCCGTCACCCTTGGTGTAGACCGGGAACCAGTACTTGCCGTCAATCTGCTCGCGGAAGGTGGTGAAGGGCGGCGACAGGTCTTCGTGCCCCTTGCGCAGGTCGTCGGGCACATTCTTCCCGTTGGTCACGACAATCTGCAGGTCGTGCTGGTCGACCCAGATGCGGCCCTGGAAGTAGCGCTTCCCCTTTTCGAGAACTTTGGGCTTCACGTCAAAAACGTACATGTCGAGGTCGTCGACCTTCTGCTTGCCGACATAGGAGATGTCGTACTGGCCGGCGTCTTCCTTGGTGAGCACGAAGGGCAGCCGGTGTTCGATGTCTTCAAAATCGGCTGGAGACATCATCACGCGCTGCAGCGAGCTGGCCGGAGCCTCGACGACCTTCTCGTAAAGCTTGCCGTTGGGGTCGGCGCTGATGTCGGTGACCTGGAAGTACTGGCCGTCCACCTTGCCGTCGTCGTCGATGGTCTCGACCTTGACGCTGCGCTCATAGGCGTAGCCGGCCATGGCGATGCGGAACTGCGACTCCTTGGCGGTGAAGCTGTCGATGATCTGCTGCGGCGGGACCGGAGGCTGCGAGGTGTCAAGCGCGCCGAAGCCTTTGTCGAGAGGCATGGCGGTGTAGGAGACCTGAGCCCCGGCAGGCAGGGCCAGCAGCATCAGCAGCAGGAGTGAGCGCATGGGAATCATCCTTGTTAAGAGACGCGCCGCGCCGGGGAAAGATGCTCCCGCATGCTGCGGAAGACTGGAGGGAGCGGTAAACTGTGGGGTGCCCTTCAAGCCCCCGAAAGCGCGCGAACCGCTCGACGCGGCCAAGCTCTACGAGTACGCAGTGGGCGCGCTCGCGCGGCGTATGCGGACGGTCTCCGAGCTGCGAAGGCTGATGCGCACCCGGGTCGAGAAGGGCGAGACCGGCGAGGCGCGAATCGAGGCGGTCCTGCTGAGGCTCGAGGAGCAGAAGTACCTCGACGACACCGCCTTTGCCGCCGACTACACCCGCCTGCGGCAGGAGGGCGCGAAGTTCGGCAGGCGGCGCGTGCAGCAGGACCTGCAGATGAAGGGCGTGGACGGCGAGCTGATCGCATCCACGCTTGAGACTGCGTACGAGCACGTGAATGAAGAGGCCCTGGCGCGGCAGTATCTGGAGCGCAAGCGGACCCGGCAGCCGAAGGATGAGAAGGAGTCGGCCCGGGTGATGCGGCAGCTGGTGCGGGCCGGGTTTTCGCTGGGAACGGTGTACAAGATCCTGAAGCAGTGGGACGTGCCGGAAGACGTTTTGGGCGGTCTGGACCAGATGGAAGAGCCTTGAAGCCGCGGCGGATTGTCGCGATCGACTGGTCGGGTGCGGGCGCAGACGGCTTGAAGCGGCAGCCGGGGATCTGGGTGGGGCTGTGGACCGAGGACGGGCCGGTCGAGTTGTTCGGGAATCTGTCGCGGGACGAGGTGACTTCCTGGTTGTGCGTCGAGGCGAAGCGTGACCCGGCGATGGTGGTCGGCTTCGATTTTTCCTTCAGCTTTCCCGCGTGGTTTGTGCGGCGACACGGCGGGAGCGGCCGTGCCGTGTGGAAAGCAGCCGCTGAAAGTGGAGAGGCATGGCTTCGTGACGCGGCCTATCCGTTCTGGCGGACGGCGCGCCCGGCGTACCCGGAGAGCGAGCCGGAGTATCGCGTGACCGAGCGAGCGCAGCCCGGCCACCCGAGTTCAACCTTCAAGCTGGTGGGCGACGGGCACGTCGGCACGGGCTCGGTGCGGGGGATGCCGTGCCTGCGGCGGCTGGCGAAGGCCGGCTTCTCCGTGTGGCCTTTTGACGCCGCGGCTTTCCCGCTGGCGGTCGAGATCTATCCCAGTGGTTGCTACCCGCGCGGTACTCGCTCGGGGGCCGAGCTGCGCGCCGGGTTCCTGGCGGGCTCGTTCTTTTCGGGTAAGCAGATTGCGCTGGCCGAGCGCAGCCCGGATGCTTTCGACGCGGCGGCCGCGCTGATCGCGATGGTGCGGCACCGGGAGTCGTTCGCGACCCTTCCGGGCGCGCGCGACGCGACCGAGCACCTTGAGGGCCGCATCTGGACGCCGCCCCAACTTTGAGCCGGTACACTGAACAACGTATGCATTACCGCTCCGGCAACGATATTCGCGAAACCTTTCTGCGCTTTTTTGAGACCAAGGGGCACCGCCGCGTGCACTCGTCTTCGCTCGTGCCTGCGAACGATCCGACGCTGCTCTTCACCAATGCCGGCATGAACCAGTTCAAGGACGTTTTTCTCGGCGTCGAGACACGCGCCTACAACCGGGCGACCAGCTCGCAGAAGTGCGTTCGCGCGGGAGGCAAGCACAACGATCTTGAGAATGTCGGCTTCACGCGGCGGCACCACACGTTCTTCGAGATGCTCGGCAACTTTTCGTTTGGAGACTACTTCAAGCGCGATGCGATTGCCTACGCCTGGGAGCTGGTGACCTCGCCCGAGTGGTTCGGGATTCCCAAGGACAAGCTCTACGTGACCATCTTCAAGGGGGAGAACGGCGTTGCTCGGGATGCCGAGGCTTACGACCTGTGGCTCGAGCAGGGGGTGCCGGCGGAGCGCATTTTCGAGATGGGCGCGACGGACAACTTCTGGCAGATGGGCGAAACCGGGCCGTGCGGACCGTCGTCGGAGATTTTCTATGACATGGGGATCGAGGCTGCGGAGACGCCGGGTGTCGACAAGCCGTTTCCCCAGGATGATGCGCGCTATGTCGAGATCTGGAACCTGGTGTTTATGCAGTTCGAT
>CAXUND010000108.1:0-10789 GCA_964252445.1 uncultured Acidobacteriaceae bacterium
TTCTCCACAGATGCACGTTACTCTGTGCACCACAAGCGCTCCTCAAAAATCTAAAGTAATACAAGATGTTGTGGTTCCTGCTTGACTCCGGCCCATATAGAGCGGTAGCTTTCCTCTTGTCGGCCCTGGAAATGCCGAGGCGCTAAACGCAAAGCCCGCCGAGACCCGACACAAACCTAAGAATGCCAGAACTACAAGGAGCTTCCATTGCCAGAAAGCGCTCAGATCTCGTCCGCCGCTGCCGCCCCCTCCCACTCTGCGCTCCGCTTTGAGCGCCATTTCACCAGCGCCGGAGTCTCGCCCTACGACCAGGTCCAGTGGGAGCGCCGCAATGCGGTCATCACCGACTTTGCGGGCAAAACGATCTTTGAGCAGAAGGATGTGGAGGTGCCGGTCGACTGGTCGATGACCGCGACCAACATCGTGGCGTCCAAATATCTCCACGGAACCCTGGGCACGGGTGAACGCGAGACCGGCGTGCGCGCGCTCATCTCTCGCGTCGCCGAGTCGATCCGCGACTGGGGCCTCGCCGGCGGCTACTTCCGCACCGCTGAAGACGCGGCTATCTTCCACGACGAGCTGGTGCACCTGCTCGTCAACCAGAAGGTCGCCTTCAACTCGCCGGTGTGGTTCAACGTCGGCTGCGACCGCCTGGAGCCCAACTCCGACGCGCAGAACTGGCACTGGAACGAGCACTCCTGCGCGGTCGAGTTCTCGGTCACCGGCTACCGCAAGCCGCAGTGCTCGGCCTGCTTCATCAACGCGGTTGAAGACTCGCTCGACTCGATCCTCACCCTCGCGAAGACCGAGGGCATGCTCTTCAAGTGGGGCTCAGGCACCGGGACCAATCTGTCGACGCTGCGTGGATCAACCGAGCAGCTTTCGGGCGGCGGGACCGCCTCGGGACCACTCAGCTTTATGCGCGGCTTCGACGCCTTTGCCGGCGTCATCAAGTCCGGCGGCAAGACCCGCCGCGCGGCCAAGATGGTCATCCTCAACGTCGACCACCCCGACATTCTTGACTTCATCGAGTGCAAGGTGAAGGAGGAGAAGAAAGCCTGGGCGCTGATGCGCGAGGGCTACGATGGTTCTTCGGGTCCAGATTCGGAAGCATACTCCTCGATCTTCTTCCAGAACGCCAACAACTCCGTGCGCGTGACCGACGAGTTTATGCAGGCCTTTGAGCGCGACGCCGACTTCACCACCCACGCCGTCAAGGACGGCGCGCCGGCCAAGACCTACAAGGCCCGCGACATCATGCACAAGATCGCCGAGGCCACCTGGGCCTGCGGCGACCCCGGCATGCAGTACGACACCACCATCAATCGCTGGCACACCTCGAAGAACACCGCCCGCATCAATGCGTCGAACCCCTGCTCCGAGTACATGTTCCTCGACAACTCCGCCTGCAATCTCGCGAGCTTCAACCTGCTCAAGTTTGTCGACGCCGGCGGCAGCTTCGACGTCGCGAGCTACCGCCACGCGGTCCGCATCCTGATCACCGCCATGGACATCCTGGTCGACAACGCCGGCTACCCGACCGAGATGATCGCCCGCAACTCGCACGACTATCGCCCGCTTGGCCTCGGCTACGCCAACCTCGGCGCCCTGCTGATGAACTTCGGCCTTCCCTATGACTCGGACGCCGGCCGCGACTTTGCCGCCACGCTCACCGCCATCATGTGCGGCGAGGCCTACCTGCAATCGGCGCGTTTAGCCGAGCTGTGCCCGCCCATCCCCTCAGCCACGCCGCTCACCGCGGGCGCCGACAAGACCGGCGGATTCGGGGCCCCCGACGGGCCTGCCCGACGGGGTGAAGGCGCGTGCCCCGGCTTCTACGTCAACCGCGAGCCCTTCCTCGACGTCATCCGCATGCACCGGGCGGAGGTCAACAAGATCGGCCGCTCCAAAACCTCGTCCGAGCCATTCAACGTCCCGCAGCTCGATGCCCTCATCGCCGCCAGTGTTGACTGCTGGGACAAGGCGCTCGCCCACGGCGAAAAGCACGGCTACCGCAACTCGCAGGTGACGGTGCTCGCGCCCACCGGCACCATCGGCTTCATGATGGACTGCGACACCACCGGCATCGAGCCTGACCTCGCGCTGGTCAAGTACAAAAAGCTGGTCGGCGGCGGCATGATCAAGATCGTCAACAACACCGTGCCCGGCGCGCTGTTCAAGCTCGGCTACACGCACGACGAGGTCAACGCCATCGTCAGCTACATCGACGCGACCGGCACCATCGAGGGCGCGCCCGCCGTCAAGCCCGAGCACCTCGCGGTCTTTGACTGCAGCTTCAAGCCCGCCAAGGGCACTCGCTCGATCGAGCCTAAAGGCCACGTGGGCATGATGGCCGCCACCCAGCCGTTCTTGTCCGGCGCCATCTCGAAGACCGTCAACCTGCCCCACGACTGCACCATCGAGGATGTCGCCGAGGCCTACTTCACCGCCTGGAAGCTCGGCCTCAAGGCAGTCGCTGTCTACCGCGACGGCTCGAAGGGCGCGCAGCCGCTCAACGTCTCAGACGGCAATGCCGCCAAGGCCATCACGCAGGAGCAATCACAGCTCGGCCAGGCCGCTGACCGCGTCCTCGCCGCGATTGCCGCCGGCGCACCTACCCCGTCTGCCGATCTCAAGACGCTCGAGGCGAAGCTGGCCGAACGGCTCGAGGTCAGCTCCCGCTCCGTGGTTGACGCCGCGAACGCCTTTGCCGCGACCGTAGCCACGCTCACCGAGCTTGCCGCGGCGCCGGCACCCTCTGTATTCTCGGGCGTTATCCCCGTCGAAGGCGTGATCGTCGGCGAGCAGATCCCCCTGATCGCCGGCCAGTCCACCGACGCGCCCCCCCGCGCCGTCCGTCACCGCCTGCCCGACGAGCGGCAGTCGCTCACCCACAAGTTCTCGATCGCCGGCCACGAGGGTTACATCACCGTCGGCCTCTACCCCAGCGGCGCGCCGGGCGAGATCTTCATCAAGATGGCGAAGGAGGGCTCGACCGTCTCCGGCCTGATGGACTCCTTCGCCACTGCGACCTCGCTCGCGCTCCAACACGGGGTTCCACTCAAAGTCCTGTGCGAGAAGTTCGCGCACTCGCGCTTTGAGCCCTCGGGGTGGACAGGGAACGAGCAGCTCGGCTACGCCAAGTCGATCATGGACTACATCTTCCGCTGGATCCAGCTGCGCTTCCTCTCGGGCGTGCAGCTGCCGCTGTTCTCCGGGCTCGCCCCGGAGACCACCGGCACAAAAACCGCTACCGCGGTTGGCGGCAACTCCGTTGCGGGCAGCAGCACCTCCGCCGGCAACTCCGTTGCGGGTAGCAGCGGCTCCGGCGGCAACTCCGTTGCGGGCAGCAGCGCCTCCGGCGGCAACTCCGTTGCGGGCAGCAGCGCCTCCGGCGCAAGTGCTCCGGCTGTTGGTACGGGCTCGATCCCGGTGCTGGGCACGTTGTCTGAGGCGGGCGTGCAGCTTCGAGCGCCGCTGCCGATCACTCCCGACCAGCACCAGCCCACCCGCGGCATGGGCGCCCACTCGGCCCCGCAAGGCGGAATCCTCGGAGACATCCCTGCCGCGAACGCCGGCGCCCGCGATTCGCACACAGAAGACCGCGGCCTCTACCACGCCGCCGACGCCCTGCGCGACATGTACGACATGGGCGACGCCCCCAGCTGCCACACCTGCGGTGCCATCATGGTCCGCAGCGGCAGCTGCTACCGCTGCATGAGCTGCGGGAGTACGAGCGGCTGCTCGTAACACGGACGGTTTTCGTCTCGTGAATGAGCCCGGCGGCTGCCGGGTTCATTCACGGTACTTCGAGCTGACTCCAGCCAGTACGCTGTCATAATCAAGAGGATGATTGACGAAAATGACTTAGAGCTGTTGATGGCCGACATAGAATCCGACCGAGTCGAGCGCACAATCTCAGCCACAAACACGGACAAGTTTGGGGAAGCTATCTGCGCTTTCGCAAACGACCTGCCAAATTACCGAGCTCCGGGGTACCTTCTTATCGGGGTCAAAGATGACGGTACTGTTGCTGGCTTAAGCATAACGGATCAGATGCTTCTCAATTTCGGGGCCATTCGCTCTGACGGAAATATTCAGCCGCTGCCCGTTCTCGCGGTGAAACGATTCCCGCTCAAAAACGGCGACGTAGCTGTCATAGAAGTATTGCCATCCGATCTTCCTCCTGTCCGCTATAAAGGTCGGGTCTGGATTCGAGTAGGACCGCGTCGAGCTCTTGCGAGTGAACAGGAGGAACGGCTTCTATCAGAAAAACGAGTTTCGTTTGCGCGGAGTTTCGACGCAAGTCCGTGCCTCGAGAGCAGCAGGGACGATCTAGCAATTAGTCAGTTCGAGTCCTACAGAATAGAAGCTGTCGCGCAGGATGTGATCGAGTCAAATAATCGGACGCTGGATGAGCAGTTGGCCTCCTTACGCCTCTTTGACTTGAGGAGGGCAACAGCGACGCACGCCGGTATCTTGCTGATAGGCAAAAACCCCCGCTATTTCATTCCAGGAGCGTATGTTCAATTTCTACGCTTTCCTGGTGCCGATCTTTCCGATATTCCGACCAATCAGGCTGAAATCTCGGGTGATCTGTTGTCTGTTTTACGGGAGCTGGACAGCAGAATCAAGGTAAGTATCCAGCAATCAATGCAGGCCGTTTCTGCCCTACGCGAACAATTATTTCCTGACTACCCAGAGATTGCGGTTCGGGAGATTCTGATGAACGCCGTTGTCCACAGGGACTATCAATCGAACACACCGGTGCGATTTTATTGGTTTTCTGATCGAATCGAAATCCACAGCCCAGGTGGTCTCTACGGAGAAGTTACGCCACAGAACTACACTCGCCAAAGCAGCTACCGCAACCCTATCGTGGCGGAAGCTATGAAGGCCTTGGGCTATGTCAATCGATACGGCTACGGCATCCAGCGGGCGCAACGGCAACTCGCTGAAAATGATAACCCCGCGGCGGAGTTCCACTTCGAGCCGCAGGCTGTCTGGGTAGTTTTGCGCAAGAGGAATCTGTGAAAACAGTCGCTTTTTTCAACAACAAGGGCGGTGTCGGTAAGACCTCACTGGTCTACCACCTTGCCTGGATGTTTGCCGATCAAAGAGTGCCGACGCTTGCGATAGATCTTGATCCGCAAGCCAATCTTACTGGAATGTTTCTCGACAATGATCAGTTAGAAAAGCTATGGGACGCCAAAAAGACTGTCTACGGCTGCATCTATCCCTTGATAAGCGGCACTGGGGATGTGGCGGCAGCCCACGTCGAACGGGTGGAGAATAACCTGAGTCTAGTCGCTGGAGACTTAGCGCTCTCAAAGTTCGAGGATTCCCTATCTGACAACTGGCCCCGCGCTTTGGATCGAGACCAAAGATCATTCCGCGTTCTTAGTTCCTTTTACCGCATTATGATCGATGCTGCTAGGCAAACGGGAGCCGAACTGATCTTGATCGATGTTGGGCCGAACCTGGGCGCGATCAACCGTGCGGCACTTCTTGCCGCGCAGCGAGTTGTCATCCCGCTTGCGCCGGACTTGTTCTCGCTACAGGGCCTCAGAAATCTCGGCCCGACGCTCCGCGACTGGCGCCAGGGCTGGCAGGAGCGGCTCGGCAAGGCGCAAGGCTTTAAAGATATCGACCTCCCTTCAGGCAAAATGGAGCCTGCGGGCTATGTCGTCATGCAGCATGGTATCCGCGATAGCCGGCCTGTTAAAGCGTATCAACGATGGATGAATCGCATTCCTGAGGAATACAGAAAATCTGTTCTTGACGAGTCCGGGTCCACCGTCCCCGACATGAGTTCTGATCCCTACAAACTTGCTTTACTTAAGCACTACCGTAGCCTTATGCCAATGGCTATGGAAGCGCATAAACCGATCTTTTTCTTAAAGGCCGCCGATGGTGCAATTGGTGCCCATGCTGAAGCCGTAAAGAGCTGTTATAACGATTTTCTCAGTCTGACTAAGCAGATCGATAAAAGTCTCGGATTTGGCTTGTGACGGACTTGATTCGCAGCATGTCTAACGCGCGAGCACGTCAAGGATTATTTTGTCTTCACCCAACCCAATTACCCCCTCATGCGTCAGCCTTCCCCTCCCATTATCCCAGTGCAGCTTCGTCGTCTTATACTCCCCTTTCTCATACCCATAGCTCACGCCATCATCGTTATAGAGAGTAAAGTCGGCATCCGCGCCAGGATAGACCTTCAACTTCACGATCTTCTGCTCGTCACGGGTGCTCTCAATCTCCGACCCGAAGGGCACGATCGACCCCGCCTTCACGAAGATGGGCAGCGTGTCGATAGGCGCGGCCACCGTTATGATCTGGCCGCCGTGGACGCGCTCCTTGGTCCAGTAGTTGTACCAGTCGCAGCCGGCGGGTAAATACAGCTGCCGACTCGTCGCTCCCTGCTCGGTCACCGGCGCGATCAGCAGGCTCGGCCCGTACATGTACTCAAAGCGCAGCAGCTCGGCGACCGCGGCGCCCTCCTTCACGTTCGACGCGGGATCATTCACGTTCGGGTCGGCGGCAAAATCCATGAACAGCGCGCGGACAAACGGTGCGCCCGTCTGGTGCGTGTACCACCCGAGCGAATACGTATACGGCAGCAGCGCATAGCGGAGCTTCAGGTACTTTTCAAGGATCGGCTCGGCCTGCGCGCCGTAGCTCCAGACCTCGTTATGTTCCCGGGTCCCGTGGGTGCGGAAGTTCGGCTGGAACGCGCCCCACTCGTACCAGCGGACGTAGAGCTCCGGATAATCATCGTTGTGGCCGACGACCTCGCGCGCGTCCGCAGGATCAATCAGCGGCGGACGCGCCGGCGTGTGCTCGCGCGGCAGCGACTGCCAGCCGCCGATGTCGCTGCCGTTGTACGCGATGCCCGAGGCGGCCACGTCAAGCATGGTGGGGATCTGCCGCCGCATCGCGTCCCACGAGGGATAAATGTCCGACGACCAGAAGAGCGTGCCATTGCGCTGCGCGCCGATGTAGGCGTCGCGCGAGAGGATCGCTGCGCGCTTCCCACCCAGGTCCTTGCGGAACCCGTCATACACGGCCGCTGTATGAAACAGCGGATAGACGTTGAAGAACTCGCTTCCCGGGCCAACGTGGAAGTACGCCCCATTCGGCGGCAGGTCGGGCTCGGTCTCATCCGTCCAGAAAGCGTCAAAGCCCTTCGCGACCAGGTTGTCCCTGATCAGCGACCAGTAGTACTTCGCCGCCTCCGGGTTGGTCGTATCGATATCCGATCCCGCCTTGTCATAGGGCAGACCGTTGACCGGAGTGCCGTCGGCGTACTGCTCGAACCACCCGTGGTCGAGTACAAACTTGTAGTTCGGCGTGTCCGGCTCAAAGCGCGGCCACACGCTGATCATGGTCTCGATCCCCTGCGCGTGCAGCTCCTTGTTCATCGCCGCCGGGTCGGGCCAGTCGCGGGGCTTGAAGTCAAAAGCCCCCATCCTGGTGTAGTAGAACCAGTCCACCACAATCATGTCCAAGGGCAGGTGGCGCTCGCGATAGCCCTTCGCCACGGCCAGCACTTCCGCCTGCGTCGAGTAGCGCTGCTTCGACTGGATCAGCCCGTAAGCAGCCTTCGGCAGCATCGGCGTCGCGCCCGTGAGCAGGCGATAGCCTTCGTAGATCTCGTCCGTAGTCCGGCCCGCGATCACGAAGTAGGACACCCTCTGCCCGACCTTCGACACCCAGCGGGTCTGGTCGTTGAAGCCTGGCTCGATCACCGTCGACGAAGGATTATCCCAAAGGATGCCGTACCCTTTATTTGTCACCAGGAACGGCACACACCAGGTTGCCCCCGCCGGGGCCAGGTAGTTGGCCTCACAGGTAATCGGCTGGCCGCGGTGGTCGAGTCGTCCTTCGTGGTTCTGTCCCAGGCCGTAGTAGTGCTCGTCCGGCGGCGAGACGAAGGTCGCGCCCACCGTGTAGAAGGGCGGATCACTCGGCCGACGATCGCGCAGGACGTCACCCGTCATGTCCTTCTGGTTGGGAATGGCCATCTGCCACCCGGACATCGTGGCCAGCGGTGTGCCGTCCGCGCGCGTGAACTCGATGCGCACGCCCGGCACGGACCCGCTGAAGTAGAGCGAGGTATCGGCCGGCTTGGCCTTCGGGTTCGGCTTGTCGGCAGGGGCGACGTGGACCTTCATCTGGCCCGAAGCGTAGGTGTTCCCGGAGCGTACCCACTCGGCGGCCGCGGGCTCGGCGAGGAAGCCATACCCAGGTCGGGCGAGAGCCTGATCGCGGATCGTCGACAGGGTGACGCGGATGATGTTCGGTGCGTAGGGTTCAAGCACGACCGTCTGTCCATCGCGGTCAAGCACAAGCTGCGATTGTGCGATTGCCGAGGCGCCGAGGAAAGTCAAGAGCAGGGAAGCTGATCGCTGTATCCACCGCCGTCGCATCAGGGCTCCTCGACTCGAAAGGTCACCATACTAGAGCTTCGGCCGGGTTGGCGACACTCACGCGCGAGAGCAGGACACCCCTGCACCGGCTGCTAAGGCTGCCGGGCGCGCTTTTGCTTGCGGCGGGCGCGGTAGAACGAGCTCAGCGAGAAGTACGTAAACATCGCGAGCAGCCCGACATACAGGATGAGGTGCCGGCGGTCGCCGGGCTGGTTCGCCGCCCACGCGTCACGGTGCTCGTAAAGGTGCTGTGCAAAGAACAGGGCAAAGAGCGCAAAAAACGCGCCGGTGATCTCGAGCCACAAGACGCCGGTCGCCAGTGCAAAGGGGTTCCAGACCGCGCGGGCGAAGTTGCCGGTACCGCGTCCCACGCCGGTCGCGATCCGGCGGCTGCGATCTCCTGTGGCCTGCACCTTGGCGGCGATCTCCGCCTGCCGGCTGGCCCTCTTTGCGGCCACCGCTTCTTCCGGCTCAGGCGGTCGCGGCTCAATCAGCTTGCTGCCGGCCCGGCGCAGACCGATCCCCACAGCCCGTCCTAGCGTTTTCGACCGCATGTCCAACCCTTCTCCATGGTGCGAGTTTATCAAGGGAGAACAGACTCTTTCCTGGGTCCGGGTGGTTCGTTTGCAGAGCATTGACATCGAACGTAAGGTAGATAAATCCAGCGTGGCGGCGGGGACGCGTTCGGCCGGCAGGAATTGGGGGCAACCAAGTTGAATCAAAAGCTGCGAAAGCTGGTCCAGCAACTGGGAGAGGCGATCCACGAGAGTGTCTCCGAATCGGAGCACATCGCCGGCGTCGTCCAGGATATTCGCAAGCAGGGCTTCGATGTGCTGCTGATGCTGGAGGCGACCATCGGTCTGAATGAAGTCGAAGATCAGCCGAGCGTCGGGATCACGATCGAGCGCGTGGAGGGCGATGAGCAGGGCGGTGAGCCGTTCACGGCCTCGGACGTCAACTTCCTGCGCTCCCTGCGGATCGCGATCGAAGGCGACGAAGGTGAGGATGCCGACGATGATCAGGATGGGAGGCGGCTCAACCCTTGAGACTGGCCGCATATTGACGCGAGCTGTTTCGCTCAGGTGTTAGTATTCGCTCCGGCAGTGATTCAGCAGTCAGCGAGCAGAAAAAGGTGCAACACGCATGAAGGATACGCTGGGAGTACTGTTGGCAGGCGGCGCGGGAGAACGGCTCTTCCCGCTGACCAGAGACCGGGCGAAACCGGCTGTGCCCTTCGGCGGCCACTATCGGATCATCGATATCACTCTCTCCAATTGCATCAACTCTGACCTGCGCCGGGTCTACATCCTCACCCAGTACAAGGCACTCTCCCTCAACCGCCATATTCGCGAAGGCTGGTCCGGAGTGGTGGCGCAGGAATTAGGTGAGTTCATCGAGATCCTGCCCCCCATGCAGCGTGTCGGCAAGAACTGGTACATGGGCACCGCCGACGCGGTCTACCAGAACATCTACTCGATCGGCGCCGAGCAGCCCCGGCGGGTCATCATTCTCTCCGGCGACCACATCTACAAAATGGACTACGGCAAGATGCTGCAGCAGCATTGCGAGGCTGCCGCGGATGTGACGCTGGCTACGCTGCCCATCAATCCGGACGAGTGCAAGAGCTTTGGCATCGTGGAGGTGGCGAAGAGCGGCGAGATCACCGGCTTTCTCGAGAAGCCCAAGTCCACCGACCTGCGGTCCCCCTTCAATCCAAGCAAGGTCGATGCCTCGATGGGCATCTACATCTTCAACACGGATGTGCTGCTGCCCGCCCTCATGCGGGATGCCGAGAACCCCGATTCGAAACACGACTTCGGCTACAACATCCTCCCCGACATCCTGGGCAAGTACAAGATCATCGCCTACAACTTCGTCGATGAAAACAAGGATGCGGTTCATCGCGAGGCTCTCTACTGGCGGGACGTCGGAACCCTTGACGCCTATTACGACGCCAACATGGACGTCGCATCCGTGTCCCCGACCTTCAACCTCTATGACCGCGAATGGCCCATGCGGACACGCGTTCGCCAATACCCGCCGGCCAAGTTCGTCTTCGGCGAGCAGGGGCGTACCGGGAACGCGGTCAACTCGGTCATCTCCGCCGGCTGTATTGTTTCCGGCGCAGCGGTCCGCGACTCCGTCTTTTCGCAGGACGTGCGCGTGAATTCCTACTCCGAGGTCTCCTCGAGCATCGTCTTCTCGCACGTCAACATCGGCCGGCACTGCAAGATCCGCCGCGCCATCATCGACCGCGATGTAAGCCTGCCCGAGGGTACGGTGATCGGCTACGACCCGTCTGAAGATAAGAAGAACTACTTCGTCACCGAGTCCGGACTTGCCGTCGTCACCCGCGATCA
>CAXUND010000109.1:0-10420 GCA_964252445.1 uncultured Acidobacteriaceae bacterium
TAAAAAAGTTCCATCCAATCTCGTTCTTCCTGCGTACCGTTCATACTGGGAACCATGTTTCTTTACTGGGCTTGAATGAAACATCCATGGCGGAAGAGGATGGACTTACACCATGCGAGACCAAAGTTGCAAGCGACGTTTTGGTTGAGTGGCTAACTTTTCTTCTTAGTGGGGCCCTGGAAACCGACCTGCTTCTCGCCCTCTCGGCAGTATTATCTGCTGCCTTTACCTTATCCAAGGGGTTCGACCTGCATAGCCGCCGCCATCCGCCGCAAGCAGAATCATCAGCAGATGAGAGCAAGTCTGTGAACGGGAATCTCAAAACATGTTGTACAGACGCTACCGAGCTGAGATGGAAATGATTGTAGTTACACGCGATTTATCTGGATGTTCCCGCTTTACTGCGAAGCAGGTGTTGCTCCCGATGTTCAAGGTTCTGATGCTTGGCATCATGATGCTTTCAGGTTTTGTGCAACTGGCGCGGGGTGCGACGATGCTTACGGTTGCGCCCACCAGTTTGAGCTGGAATGCAGTCGCTGTCGGCAACACGGGTGGTCCGAAGTCCGTCACGCTCACCAATGGCGGAACCTCGACCGTGACTTTCAGCAGCGCGGCCGTCAGCGGCGCCGACGCGTCGGACTTCTCCCTTTCCGACGATAGCTGCGGTACAACTCTGGCGGCTTCCGCGAGCTGCTCGGTGACGGTGCTGTTCAAGCCCTCGGCCGCAGGCACCCGCACCGCGACTCTCACCTTTACCGATTCGGACCCGAGTAGCCCGCAGACTGTCGCCCTCACGGGTACAGGCACGGCTGCCTCTTCGGGAACTCTGACGGTCAGTCCCACCAGCCTCAGCTGGTATTCGGTTGCGGTTGGGAACACAGGTGGGGCGAAGTCCGTCACCCTGACTAATGGCAGCTCAAGCGCGTCGACCATTAGCAGCGTCGCCGTGACCGGCGCTGACGCGGCTGACTTCATCATCTCTGCAAACACCTGCGGCTCCAGCCTGGCGGCTTCCGCCAGCTGCACCGTCACGGTCGCGTTCAAGCCGGCAGCCGCCGGAAGTCGGACCGCGACTCTCTCCTTTACGGATTCAGCGGCCAACAGTCCGCAGACGGTGGCGCTCTCAGGCACCGGGACGGCGGCTTCCGGCACGGTTACGGCGAGCCCTGCGAGCCTGGCCTTCGGCAGCGTGACTGTAGGCTCCAGCAGCAGTTCTATGCAAGAGACGCTGACCAACGGGAGCGCATCCGCGGTCTCGATCAGCAGTATCGCGGTCTCGGGCGCCGACGCAGCCGACTTTACCCTATCGAGCAATAGCTGCGGCACCAGCCTGGCCGCCTCTGCCAGCTGCACGGTGACGGTTATCTTCAAGCCGACGGCGGCGGGCAGCCGTACCGCCACGCTGACCTTTACCGACTCAGCCGGCAACAGCCCGCAGACGGTCGCGCTCTCCGGGACCGGCACGACTGCGTCGGGCAGTGTGACCGTGAGCCCGTCCAGCCTGAGCTGGAATGCGGTTGCCGTGGGCAACACGGGCGGCGCTAAATCCGTCACGCTGAGCAATGGCGGCTCGTCTGCGGTGACCCTTAACAGCATCGCGGTCACCGGCACCGACGCGACGGAATTCATCATTTCCAGCAACAGCTGCGGCACCAGCCTGGCGGCCTCCGCCACCTGCACCGTGTCTGTGCAGTTCAGGCCCGCGGCGGCAGGCACCCGTACAGCCAGCCTGACCTTTATCGACTCGGACCCCAGCAGCCCGCAGACGGTTGCGCTCTCCGGCCTGGGGACAGGTACAGGCGCGGTGACGGTGAGCCCGTCCAGCCTGGCGTTCGGCAGCGTGGCGGTGGGCTCGAGCAGCTCTCTGACAGAAACCCTCACCAATGGCACCTCGGGTGCGATCACCATCAGCAGCATCGCGGTCTCCGGCGCCGACGCGGCCGACTTCACCCTTTCGAGTAACGGCTGCGGCACCAGCCTGGCCGCGTCGGCCACCTGCAGCGTCACGGCAGTCTTCAAGCCCGCTGCCGCGGGTAGCCGCACCGGGACGCTGACCTTTACCGACTCAGCTGCCAACAGTCCGCAGACGGTTGCGCTTTCCGGCACCGGCACGGCTGCCTCCGGCAGCGTGACCGTAAGCCCGTCCAGCCTGGCGTTCGGCAGCGTGACGGTCGGCTCCAGCAGCTCTTTGACAGAAACCCTGACGAACGGCACCTCGTCCGCGATCACCATCAGCAGCATCGCTGTTTCGGGCGCGGACGCGGCGGACTTCACCGTCTCCGGCAATAGCTGCGGCACCAGCCTGGCGGCCTCGACCAGCTGCTCCGTGACGGTGCTGTTCCAGCCTGCGGCGACCGGCAGCCGCACCGCGACGCTAACCTTCAAGGACTCGGCCACCAACAGCCCGCAAACCGTTGCACTGTCGGGCACCGGCACGAGCAGCTCCAAGACAGGAAGCGTCACAGTCAGCCCCGCCAGCCTCGAGTGGGGCACCCTGATCGTCGGCATGCCGGGTACCCAGCAGACGGTGACGCTTCACAACAGCGGATCGTCCGCGGTCCCGGTTTCCAGCATCGCCTTGACCAGCACAGATCCCGGAGACTTCTCCATCACTGGAAACAGCTGCGGCAGCAGCCTGGGTGATGGTGCGTCCTGCACGGTCACGGTCAATTTCAAGCCGACCGCCGAGGGGTCGCGTGTCGCTTTGCTCAGCTTCACCGACGGCGGAACGGGCAGCCCACAAACGGTGGAGCTATCCGGTACCGGCGGCCCGGTGGTCTCGCAAAGCGCTTCGATCACGGTTGATTTCGGCTCCCGCTCCGGAACACAAGTATCCGTACCTGCCAACATGCTGGCCGTCGAGTACTTTGACAGCCTGCCTGACAGCGCCAGCAGGGAGACGGTTGTCCAGGCCGGCATTCACACCTCGCGCACGCATGCGAACGTAACCGGCGTTTACGCCACGCCGACCCCGGATTGGACCAAGATCGACGGCAGCATGAAGACGTTCCAGGCAGCCGGTGTTCATCCGATCCTTATCATCGATACGACGCCGCCCTGGCTGGTGCCGTCGCCGGTGATGTGCAAGTCCGCACCTGACACAAGCGTTCCCAGTGATCTGAACAAGTGGGGTGAGATGGCTGCGTCTTATGTCAAGCATCTGGACGCAACCTTCCCCGGACTGGTCACGGATTACGAGGTCTGGAATGAGCCCAACAATACCGGGGCGCTGTGTTCTTCTAATAAGCTGGCTGACTATCTTGATATCTACGCGGCAGCGGCACCCCTGATGAAAGCGCAGGCGGAAGCAGATGGAGCTACTGTCCGGGTGGGCGGACCGGCGTCCGCAGGTGTCGCGTGGCCGAGCCTGTTGACCGATCCCCGCACCGCGCCCTACGTCGATTTCTACAGCTATCACCTCTATCTCTCGTCCGGAGAGCAGATCCACGACGGCATGACCTGGGATGGTACAGGCGGAAAGCCTTCGCTCTACCAGATGATTCTGAGTGGCACGTCTGGCGAGCAGGCGCGCTACAAGGAGGCACTCTCGTACGTGAAGGACGGCAAGACCCCCCTGGGCGCGAAGACGCCCGTGTACTTTAGCGAGTTCAACGATAACTATGCCTTTGAGGCGGACTGCTGCCGGAACGATCCGACTTATTCGCCCTTGTTTAACAGCATGGTGGTGGCTCAGATCTTTAACTCGGTCTACTCCGGCGCAAGCCAGCTGCCGACGAAGATGGTCTACTACGCCGCCGCGCAGAAGCCCTTCTGCGTGCTGGGCGTAGCCGATGCGGCAATGGACTGCACACCGGCGACCAGCAACGCGCAACTGACGCCCTACCCGCAGCTGTATACCTATCAACTGATCTCGGCGCCTGGATACCTGGATCTTGTCGACGGCGGTCACATGGCAAGCTCTGTCACGTTATCCTCTGCCGCGGAATCCCAGGGCCTGATCGCAACTGCTTACTACACCGCCACGACAGACAGCATTCTGATCATCAATCCGACCAGCTCCTCCTTTAGCGGGGTGACCGTGGACGTGAACAATCCCGGCTTCTCGTCGCCGAACGCAACCCTGTTCACGGTGAATGAGGCGAATAGAAGAATCAGTGCCTGGCCTGCGGCTCTGCTGTCCACCTCTGGCGGAGCACAAGCACGATTCGATATCCCTGCTCATTCTGTCTTGGCCATATCGCTGAAAGCCGGTCAATAGCCTGAACGATCGCAAGTCGAAGCACTGGACAAGATCGTTACGTTCTGTTCTCGGCGCGCTGAGGTGAGAAAGTTCCAATCTCAGCGCGCCGCGATGGTGCCGACGTTGATCGGATGGCCCGGAGATACCTGTGCCGCGGCGCTGGAGCGCGTCGATGGCTGTCTGGCAGATGCGGCGTGAAGGCTCTCTCAAAGTGCCATGGACCAACTCGTCGACGATGATCCCGTGCAGCGGATCGCGTTCAGACGCTGAGTCGGGCACGAGCACTTCGAGGTCTCGGCCTCTCCGTAAACGATCGCGATAGGACGGAGGATTGCCAGCTGACTCCGCCGATCATGCCAATGGTCTTCATGGATTTGCTCAGCCTATAGGCTTTCCATCGCGAGTGCGGCCAATTCTTCGCCGCTGCGGACCAACTTCTGAAAAAATGGGAGCCATGAGCACATCGGCTGCGACCAGGATCTTCACCGACCGCATCAACCGCATCGAGTTGTCGGCCACCATGGCTGTGACCGCAGAGGCAGCGCGGCTGAAGGCGCAGGGCATTGACCTGGTCGACTTCGGCGCCGGGGAGCCGCATTTTGCCACGCCGCGGCATATCAAGGACGCGGCAATTGACGCGATCGAGAAGAACTTCACCCGGTACACGGCCGTTCCCGGCATACCTGATGTTCGCAAGGCCATTGTCGAGAGACATGCAGCCGACTTTGGCACGGACTACACGCCGGAGGAGGCGGTCTTTACCACCGGGGGCAAGCTTGCCATCTTTAACGCGGTGCAGGTGCTGGTCGAGCATGGCGACGAGGTGATCGTGCCGGTGCCGTTCTGGGTGTCCTACAAGGATATTGTGCAGTACGCGGGCGGCGTGCCGGTCTTCCTCGAGACCGACGAGCGAGAGAACTTTCGCGTGCGGCCGGAGGCGATCGAAGCGCTGATCACGCCCAGAACCAAAGCGATTCTGCTCAACTCCCCATCGAACCCCTCGGGCGCCGTGATCGCGAAGGAAGATCTGTTTCGCATTGTTGAAGTGGCGGCCGGGCGCGGTGTGTACGTGCTGCTTGACGAGTGCTACGTCTACCTGCAGTATTCGGGGGAGATTGTCTCCGGCGCGTCTGTGAAGTCAGCACGCGAGCATGTGCTGGTGATGGGTTCGCTCTCGAAGACCTACGCCATGACCGGCTGGCGCGCCGGCTTTGCCCTTGGACCGAAGCCGATCATCGCGGCGATGAGCAAGCTGCAATCGCAGTCGACTTCATCAACTGCAGCGTTCGTGCAGAAGGCCGCTGCGGTTGCGCTGAGCGCCTCGCAGACCTGTGTCGCGGAGATGCGCTCCGACTACATCAAGCTGCGCGACCGCATGCTTGGCGGGCTGCTCCAAATTCCTGGCATCACCTGCACCAGGCCGGAGGGCGCTTTTTACGTCTATCCGAACATCTCGCGGTATCTCGGTGCGAAGGGCGCAAGGAACACCATCGAGCTCGCGAGCCGACTGCTCAACGAGGCACACGTGGTCGCGGTGCCGGGGGAGGCCTTCGGAACCGCCGAACACATTCGCCTCTCCTACGCCGTCTCGCATGAGGCCGTCGACCAGGGCATCGAGCGTATGAAGGGATTTTTTGCAACATTCGCGGGATAGAATACTGGCACGGAACTGAAGCGACGGCACGAACGGAGACGCATGAAGCTAGAGGTTCGCGGGATTCTTTTCGACATGGACGGCGTCCTGGTCAGCTCGCTTGGATCAGTCGAACGCAGTTGGGCTATCTGGGGAGAGCGGCACGGGATCAACGGGGCCGAAGCTATCAGGACGGCGCACGGCAAGCGCGCTATCGACACCATTCGCCTGCTGGTGCCGGAGCGCGATGACCAGGAAGAGCTGCGGATCATTGAGGATCTCGAGTGCGAGGACGTGGGCGACATCAGGGTGCTTCGCGGCGTCCAGAGTCTGCTGCAGGCGCTTCCGGAAGGCCACTGGACGATTGTGACCTCAGCCACCGAGCGGCTGGCGCGAGCGCGCCTGGCGCAGGCCGGCCTGACGATGCCCGAGAAGATGATCACTGCGGATATGGTGACCCATGGCAAACCCAACCCAGAGCCCTACCTGCGCGGAGCCGAGTTGCTGGGCTTCCGCCCGGAAGACTGCCTGGTGATTGAGGACGCAACCGCCGGCACACAGGCAGGACGCGCGGCCGGCTGCAAGGTGCTGGCAACGCTCTTCTCGCACACCCGCGAGCAGCTGCCGGCCGCGGACTGGATCGTCGACTCGCTCGAAGGCGTCGACGTGCGGCCGACCCAGCGGGGAATCGAGTTGACGTTTGAGCCGGTTCCGGTCGCGCAGGCGGTTTAAGTCGGGCGCTGCTGCGGCCTACCTCGCTGGCGCGGCATCTGCCTGCTCACTTAGCGTGGAGCGGAAATAGTCGAGGCTGAGACTCAGGCCTGTCTCGAGGTCAACCTCCGGGGTCCAGCCAAAAAGTCTCTGCGCTTTCGAGATGTCGGGCTTGCGCTGCATCGGGTCGTCCTGCGGCAGAGGGCGATAGCTGATCCGACTCTTCGAACCGGTCACGCGCAGGACCGTCTCGGCACATTCAAGGATGGTCCACTCGACCGGATTGCCGATGTTCACCGGTGTATGCTCGTCGGACTTCGACAGCGCAACGATGCCGGCGATCTCATCCGAAACATAGCAGAAGCTGCGTGTCTGCTCGCCTTCGCCGTAGACAGTCAGATCTTGGCCTGCGAGCGCCTGGATCAGGAAATTTGAGATCACGCGTCCATCGTTCTTTTGTAACCGTGGACCGTACGTATTAAAGATCCGCACCATGCGCGTGTCCACACCGTGGTAGCGGTGCCAGGCCATGATGAGCGCTTCAGAAAAGCGCTTGGCTTCGTCGTAGACCGAGCGCGGGCCTACCGGGTTGACGTTGCCCCAGTAATCCTCTGTCTGCGGATGAACCAGCGGATCGCCGTAGCACTCCGATGTTGAAGCGTGCAGGAACCTGGCGCCGTATCTTTTTGCGATCTCGAGCGCGTTCCGTGTTCCGGAGGATCCAACCTCGAGCGTCTCCGGACCGAGGCGGGCGTAATCGACGGGGCTCGCCGGGGAAGCGAAGTTAAAGACGTAATCGACCGCACCGAAATCAAAAGGGACGCAGATGTCCTGCTGCTCGAAGGAGAAACGCGATTCGCGCTTCAGGTGCTCAAGATTGGCTAGGTTGCCGGTCGAGAGGTTGTCCACACCAACAACGGAGTGCCCTTCCGCCAGCATCGCGTCAGTGAGGTGAGAGCCGAGGAAGCCGGCAGCTCCGGTAATCAGTACGCGCATGGGCAAAAGGTTCTCCGGGGAAGTGATAGTCGATCAGACGCAAGGACTGAATCTGAGCTTAGGGGAAGGGAAAACCGGGCACAAGAGGGATGGTTGCACTGGTACTGAAAGTCGGTCGAGGTTCTCAGGCGTGCACTCTTGCTGCCTTGCGCGGCCGCAGCGTGGCAGGTCGCGCGGTTTTGAGCGGGACCGCGGGCTGCAGTGTTTTTACCTTCTCGTCCTCCAGCGGTCTGGGCAGGACGTTTGCGGGAATGTCGGCGCTCGTCGCCTTTCCCTCAGCGGTTTCCATGAAGAAATCCTGGGAACTGAATTGGGTGAGCTTTGCGTTTGGCCCGTGGTCGACACGGATATAGGAGCCGTCGGGCTGGAGCAGGCGAGTCTTCACTGTGTCGGCGAGAAAGCCTGCGAGGATCTCCGAACGCAAACGGTCCTTGAGCTTCGGATCGGTGACCGGAAAAACCACCTCGCATCGCTCAAACAGATTGCGCGGCATCCAGTCCGCCGAGCCGCAATAAATCTCCTCCTCGCCTCCGTTCGCAAACAGGAAGATACGGCTGTGCTCAAGGAAGCGGCCGATGATCGAGCGAACGCGAATGCGCTCGCTCACTCCCCTGAGCCCCGGGCGCAGCGAACAGATGCCGCGAATGATGAGGTCGATCTCGACCCCGGCTTCGGACGCGGCATACAGCGCTTCAATGACGCTCTGCTCGAGCAGCGAGTTCATCTTGGCGATGATGCGCGCCGGGCGGCCGGCGCGGGCGTGCTCCGTTTCACGCTGGATCATGCGAATGGTGGCCTGTGCCAAGGTAAGCGGCGCGACCAGCAGCGGGGCATAATCATCTGACTCCGAGTGAGCGGTCAGGTAGTTAAAGACTGCGTGCACGCCCGCGGTAATGCCGGGGTCTGAAGTCAGCAGGCTGATGTCCGTGTAGAAGCGCGCGGTAGAGGGATTGTAGTTGCCTGTTCCCAGGTGCGCGTAGCGCCGTACCTGGCCATCCGGATCGCGGCGGACCAGCAATGCCAGCTTGCAATGCGTCTTGAGCGAGACGATGCCGTGAAAGACCTGGACCCCGGCATCCTCCAGTGTGCGCGCCCACTTGATGTTTGAAGCCTCATCGAAGCGGGCAGTGAGTTCGACCACCACCGTGACTTCCTTGGTTTGCGCAGCGTCGGTAAGCGCGCGAAAGATCGGCGAATCGGCGCTGGTGCGGTAAAGGGTCTGCTTCATGGAGATGACATTGGGGTCCGCCGCTCCCGATGCAATAAAGCCCACCACGCCGTCGTAGGAGTCGTATGGGTGATGAAGAATGATGTCGCGCTGCCGCAGTTCATCAAAGAGGTCTTGTGATTTGCGGTGCAGGCGCAGTTCTCGCGCCTGAAAGGCGGGGTACTTGAGCTCAGGCTTGTTCACATCGCCATACAGGTTCATCAAGCGGGACAGATTGACGGGCCCATTGATGCGGAACACCTGCGATTCTTCGAGCTCAAAATTGATGCGCAGCCGCTCGATGATCTCCGGGTGAGCGTCGTCCTCAATCTCGAGGCGCACCGCATCACCTTTGCGGCGGTTGTGCAGCTCGGCGCGCACGGCCTCAAGCAGTGAGCGTGACTCCTCTTCCTCAAAGTACAAATTCGAGTTACGGGTGACCCGGAAGGCAGCCGTCGAGATGATCTCGTAGCCTCGGTACATGCCGGCGGCCTGGTGCTCGATGAGATCGTGAAGGAAGATGAAGTCGATGGTCGGACCCGACGCGGGCTCGCCATCGCCGCAGCAGGGCACACACACAAAGCGTGGGAGCGCGCGCGGTACCGTCACTACTCCCAGCACCGGCACATCCGCGCCTGCACCCTTGCGCTTGCGCTTGAGCAGCAGCGCCACGCACAGCGCCTTGTTCAGCACGCGTGGAAACGGATGGCGCGGGTCAATGGTGATGGGCGTCAACAGCGGATCAACTTCCCTCTGGTAGAAGTCAGAGGCGTATCGGCGTGCGGCGTCATCGAGTTCCGCCCAGCCCAGCACGCGCACCCCGGCCTTGCGCAACTCGGGGGCAAGCTGTTTGTTCCAGCAGCGATACTGCTCGGCTACAAATTCCTGCATGTCGGTAGAGATCTGGACCAGCTGCTGCAGTGGCGTGACCCCGTCCGGGCCGGCATCAAGATAGCCTTCCTCAATGCGCTGCAGCATGCCGGCGTAGCGGACCTCTACAAACTCGTCCAGATTGGAGGCCGTGATTGCGAGGAATTTGGCTCGCTCCAGGAGGGGATTCGAGCTGTCCTGCGCTTCTTCAAGCACGCGACGGTTGAAGTTGAGCCAGGAGGCATCGCGGCTGATGAAGAGGTTGCGGAAATCTTCTTTTTCCTGTGCCATACGTTCAAGCCGTCCGGAGTAAAGAGAAGCGTTCATACAGGTCTATATATTAGAAGCTTCTTGCAAACGATGAATTTAGCGCGGGATTCAGCTGATCGCCAGGTTGACGGGGCGCATGCGGTCGCTGAGGATGGAAGATAGGGCAGGAGACATGAACATGGGTGAGACCGGGGGTGGAGATCGCGGATTGATCGCCGGGGAAGCAGCGGAGCTGTTCCAACTGGCTGCGTTGCTGGTAGGGGATGAGGCCGAGGCAGCGGCTCTGGTAGAGGAAGTGGTTACCACGTCTGATCTGGATCCATGCCAGGAAAGTGAGTCGGTGCGCAAGGCCGCGCGGCTGGGCGTGCTGCAAACAGCGCTGGCGCACCTGCGCGAGCGCCGTCCGGGATCGCTGGCGCCGCCCGCGGGTGGGAGCACGGGCGGCTGCCTCGCCAATGCCGATCTGAGCGCCAGCGGCGTCGCGCCGGCGCGGCTGCAGAGCTGGGTCGCGGGGGCGGGGCGCCCCCGAAGG
>CAXUND010000110.1:0-10082 GCA_964252445.1 uncultured Acidobacteriaceae bacterium
GATCGAAGAAGAGGGAGATTAGCCACCTAAATCGATCATAGAGGATGGAAGCGGGGTGTCCACTCTCGAGAGAGAAGTGAGACACCCTTATCCGGTTTCCACGCAGTTAGCGTGGGGCCTGAGTGGATCAGAAGGTGCTAGGTGCTCTTTACGTTGCCGTTGAGGCCCTTGGGAAAGAACCCGCCTGAAGTCACTCCGGAGCTGCCGGGCGCCGCGTACACGACCTGCAGGACCTCCGACGCATTCCGCGCCGGGTTAACCCCGGTGAGCGAGTCGGTGTTGAATATGCCGGTGCTTGAGAGCACCGGAGCACTGTCAAAACCATCGACAGGAGGTGAGCTCACGCCCTTCGCGATGCAAAACTGCCGCAGAACGCCGTGGTGCTGGCCTTCTGTATCGTGGATCAGCGCTGCGTAGTCCAAGGCATCGAAGTTGCCCGCAACGAAGGGGACCCCGCCCTCGTACGCGCTGACGCCGACGCCCTCGAGCTGGCGCGCGAGCGCGAGGAAAGTGGCATCGCTGGTGACCGCACCCATGGCCGACAGATTCAGCGCCGGCTGATCCACAGGTGTAATGCCGGCTGCGATCAAACCTGCTCGCAAGAAGGTAACGTGCGCAAGTTCGTCGGCAGCCAGCTGCTGTGCCAGTGCGGCGACGTTCGGGTCACTGAACTGGACAGCGGGGATGGGGGGAACCGCGCCCGGGTTGGTTCCCTGAAGAGAAGATGGGAGCCCCTGGCCGGTGGCGACGAAGGAGTAGAAGTTTGCCTCGAGGTATTCGAGATTCAGGGCAAAGTTCAGCACGTCCGCAATGGATGGCGCGGGACCGTTGGTGGGATCAACGCCAAGGATCGATCCGCAGCCCGCCAGGCCGATGGTGCCGGCGAATGCGCCTGTGCCGATCATGAAGTTGCGTCGACTGAACGCTGCGCGTCCCTTTTGCGTGGTTAGCTCATCGTCCATGAGCATGGTGTCTTTGCTGTGTTCCAACATTGTTTCGTCTCCCAATACTCTGCATGTGGTGATCGTCTGGGGTGGTGTGCACCCGGCTGCCTGACAGGTCGACCCGCTGCTCGCTCTAGGTCGATACGATCGCCCCGTTCAGCCCTTGCGGAAAGAATCCGCCGCTGGTGACGCCCGCGGGTGGCGTCGTCGTGGCCTTGTTCGAGATGCCGTAGACGATTCCCAGAACCTGCTGCGGCGTCCGCACCGGACCCAGCGCGGGGGTTGGCGCGGTTGTCGGAGTGATGGTGAAGAAGGTGTTTGGAGGAACCGGCGGTACGTCCGTGGCATCCACCGGCGGCGACATGACACCCTGCAGCGCGCACAGGTAGTTCACCGCACCCAGATGCTGCGCTTCGGCGCCGAGAATTTGCGCCGCGGCGGTCAGTACCAGCAGGTTCGAGACCAGGTAATTAGCTCCACCCGCATAAGCGCTGTTGCCGACTGCGGTAAATTGCCGAGCCACGGCGAGGAACTGCGGCTGCGTGGTGATCGACATCTTGCCGCCGAGAGAATAGTCAATGTTCGGCTGCGAGATCGGCGTGGCGCCCAGGCCTTCAAGTGTAGTGCGCAGGGTGAGGATGTGGCGACGCTCGTCGAGGGCGAGATTTGCGGCCGTGGTCTGGGTCTGCGAATCAAGCTGCAGGGCAGGAGGAATGCCGGAGACGGTTCCAGGATTGGCGCCGGTTTCCTCAAGCGTCAGGGGCGCGCTTCCGGAGACAGCGATGTAGAGGTTAGCCTCGAGATATTCAAGGTTGAGGGCAAAGTTCAGAACATCAGGGATGCTCGGAGCAGCGCTCTGCGCCATTGCGGTGGTTGACGAGCCTAAGGTTCCCGCGGCGGCGAGGGCGGCACCGGCGGCGGCGAAGCTGGAGAGGAAGTTGCGGCGGTTCAATACCTGAACAGCCTTGTCAAGGTTGGCGACCATGACATCGGTGGCCAACTGCTCTTCTGTCACCTTTTCGGTGGGGCAGAGCAGCGATTGAAAGAGTTTTCTGGGCACTGGGAAGACCTCCTGCTGGACGAGCGCTGATGGGGTCTGGGTCCACGCAAGCGGACGCAGATGGGGAAAGTAGTGCAATGGTGCTGATAGTTAGTTCACAGGAATTCGCGGCCGGTTGGACGGGAATCTGCGCGCCGCTCGGCGCTAGTTTGTCTCATCGAAAACCGGCGTCGGGTTATTTGGACGCAAACGCAGCAAAGCCCCGCAGGCAGCGGAGCTTAGCTGACACGTAACGCATTTGTAACCTTCAGCCGACGAACTCGACCCTCGCCTGGTGAGGGATGATGCCCCGTTCGTGACCCATCGCCAGCAGCTTGCGGATGGCCTCGCGGCCGTCCTCGCCGTAGTTCAGGGTGCGGTCGTTCACGTACATGCCTACGAACTTATCGGCAAGGTTCGGGTCCAGGTCGCGCGCAAACTGCATGGCGTAGGTCATAGCCGACTCGCGATGATCGAGCCCATGCTGGATGGAGTCGCGCAGCGCCTGTGTGGGGCCCGGGTGGGCCCCCTGACCTACCCCGGGGGGTTGCGGTGGCCGGCCGCGCGGCAACGGCAGGTGGGTCTGCTCCTGCCACCACTGCCCCAGGTCAAGGATCTTCTGCAAGCCGTTGTTGCCATAGGTCAGCTGCCCCTCATGGATGATCAGCCCGGCCTGGTAGTTTCCTGCGAGGACCTCGGGGATGATCTTGTCAAAGGGCACCACCGCGGTCTCGATCTCGGGCGCGAAGAGCTTGAGCGTGAGGTAGGCCGTGGTGAGGGTGCCAGGAACTGCGATTCTGATCTTCTTGATCTCATCAAGCGAGTAGCGATGCGGGGCGATGATCATCGGCCCGTAGTTCTCGCCGACCGAGCCGCCGCAGGCCATGAGCGCGTAGTTCTCCTGGAGGTACGGGTAGGCCGCGAAGGAGATGGCCGTGACGTCGAAAAACGCCGCGTGGATGGCGCGCTGGTTCAGGGTTTCGATGTCGCAGAGCACGTGCGAAAACTTGTAGCCGGGCACGCGAATCTTGTTGGTGGCGAGGCCATAAAACATGAAGGCATCGTCGGAGTCAGGACTGTGCGCGATCGAGATCTCGCGGACCTGGCTCTTGGAAGGGTCTGCTGCTTCTCGCGAAAGTGGTGTGGACGGAGGTGCTGTCACTCAGGAGTTCCTCTCTACATCGCGCGCGGCGGAGGCGTGCGCCTTTTCAGGATACCCCGCCGCCTGAGCCGGTGCGTGCACCCGGTGAAAGGCGCGCCGGAGGAGAACAGCGACGGCTGCGGCGGAGACGATCTTCAGCAGGTCCCCGGGCAAAAACGGCAGCACCGCCGTGCGAAGGATCGCCTCAAAGCCGCGATGGGTGAGCAGGGCCAGCCAGCAGGCGCCGCTGACAAAGATGACGACCTCGGCCGCGAGCGCAGCAACGGCCGCTCCGGTGAGGGCGTGGGCTCTCTTCCAGAGAAAGCCCGCCAGCGCGGCTGCAAAGGGATACGCGAGGAGGTAGCCGCCTGTTGGTCCGAGCAGATGCAGCATTCCGCCTGCGCCCTGGGGCGCAAACACCGGCAGCCCGCAGGCGCCTTCAAGCAGGTAGGCGGCCAGGGTGGCAAAGCCGAGGGCCGGCCCGAACAGCAGCCCGATGACCAGTACGCCGAACGGCTGCACCGAGACCGGAACCGGAGTGAAGAAGAGCGGAACCGACAGGTGCGCGCAGATGGCCAGGAAAAGCGTGCCCAGCAGCAGAGCCAGGGAACGTTGCGCAGCCCTCGGCAGAGTGATCGCGGGGGGAGCCAGAGGCTGCGTGAGAGAGTGCTGTGCCATGGGCGGATGCTCCTTCTGGTGCCAAATATGTTGCCGGTTAACTGGCAGCGTCCTCATCTGTCTCGTGCATCGGCGGGTTCGCCGGCGACAGACCAAGACCCGAACCGGCGGGCGGCCTGCGGCTCCTGCGCTCGTGCCGGCGGATAGTCCGCGCCACAGCCCAGGCCGCCCAAAGCAGCGCGGCCAGGCACACCAACAGAACGACGTAGAGGATGCGCATGTCGGCCAGTGGCTAGCATAACAAAGCCCCGGAAGTTCGAATCGCCACGCACAGCTTCTGCCGGCGCGGGTAGTATGTCTGTGACTTAGCGCATCCCAGAAAAAGAGGACAGCAACCACAATGCCTACCCAGATCAAGTTCGGAACTTCCGGCTGGCGCTCGATCGTCGCCGACGAGTTCACCATGACGAACATCCGCCGGGCTGTCACCGGTATCGCGAAGTTCGTCGCTGAGCAGCCGGGCGCCCACACCGTTCTGGTCGGGCGCGATCCACGCTTCCTGGGCGAGACTTTTGTTCTGGAAGCTGCGCGCGTGCTCGAGGCCAACGGCGTCACGCCTATCGTGATCCCCGAGGCCGCGCCTACTCCCGCCATCGCCTACGCCGTTCCTCATCACAAGGCCGGCGGCTCCATCAACTTCACCGCCTCGCACAATCCTCCGGAGTACAACGGCATCAAGTTCTCGACTCCGGACGGCGCCCCGGCGCTGCCTGAAACCACCAGGCAGTTGGAGGCGCATATTGCGGCGCTCGGCGACGAAGATCCCGTCCCGCCCGCCAGCTCGACCAAGTATGAAGAGATTGATGTCAAGCCGATCTACCTTAAGCGGCTGGCCGAGCTGATTGACTTCAAGGTCATCGCGAACTCCGGGATCAAGGTGGTGGTCGACCCGTTCTGGGGAGCCGGTCGCGGCTACAGCTCGCAGATCCTGGCCGATCACGGCGTCGAGGTGGCGACCGTGCATGACTATCGCGACGTCCTCTTCGGCGGTCATGCGCCGGAGCCCGACGGCGAGCTGCTGGACGAGTGCCGGCACAAGATGACCGAGACCGGCGCGACCATCGGCATCGCCACTGACGGCGACGCCGATCGGTTCGGCATCGTTGACCGGGACGGCACGTACATCCAGCCGAATTACATCATCGCCCTGCTCTTCGACTACCTGGTGGAGACGCGCGGGTGGAAGAACGGGGTGGCCAAGTCAGTCGCCACCACCAACCTCATCAACGCGCTCGCCGACAGCCTTGGGATCAAGCTATATGAGACGCCGGTGGGCTTTAAGTACATCGGCGAGCTGATCATCAAGGATGAGATCACGATCGGCGGCGAAGAGAGCGCCGGACTGACCATCCGCGGCCACGTGCCCGAAAAAGATGGCGTGCTAGCAGGGCTTCTGGTCACCGAGATGGTTGCGCGCCGCAAGCAGACGCTCGCCGAGCAGCTGGAGACGCTGTTTGGCAAAGTAGGTTCCTTCTATCCCCATCGCGAGAACTTCCGCTTGACGCCGGACATCAAGGCTAATTTCACTGAGAAGGTAAAGGATGATCCTACGTCGCTCGGCGACCGTGCGGTGACCAGTGTCGTGCGCACGGACGGGCTGAAGCTGGTGCTCGACGACGGGTCCTGGGTCTGCTACCGGCTCAGCGGAACGGAGCCTGTGGTGCGGGTGTACACGGAAGTTCGCAAGCAGTCTGACAGCGAGGCGCTGAGCAAGCTCGCCAAGGACTGGGTAATGCAGTAAGGAAGCAGAGGCGGGAAGTGAGCAGGGGATTGACAGTGACCAATCCGGTGGTGCGCGCTGCCCGTTCTATTTACCTGCGCAGGCGCACGATAGCCTCCGGATTGGCGGTGCTGCTGGCGTTCGGCTTCGGCTATCACGCCGTGTTCGGCCACAACGGTATCTCTGCTTACGCTCAGAAGCGCAGCGAAGGCCGGGTGGTGGACGAGCAGATACGCAAGCTGGAAGAAGAGAATGCGCGGTTGAAAGACCATGTCGATCATCTCCAGACCAACCCGGGCGCGATTGAGCACGAGGCGCGGGAACGCCTGCACTACGCGCGCCCCGGCGAGGTCATCTACGCGATCTCCGATCCGGCTAAGCCGGCGAAATAGCCTGTGTGTGGGCGCGGCCGGCAGCACTCTGCTGGCCGCGCTCCTTTCGGCAGCGCGCGCACAGGAAACGCTATCCAGTCCCGACTCCGCGCCTCTTACGCAGAGTGCTGATGTCCGCGACATCTTTCTCTACACCAACCAGCAGCGTGCGTTTGAGCGTCTTCCTCCGCTCGCCTGGAGCGACGCCCTGGCTAGCGCCGCCCGTTTGCATGCACAACGCATGGCCGCAGCGGCCTCTTTGTCGCATCGCTACGCGGATGAGCCGGACGTAGCCGCGCGCGCAGCGGAAGCGGGCGCCCACTTTACCTCGATCGCCGAGAACATTGGAGCGGGCAGCTACGCGCGGCAGATCGAGGAGGCCTGGATGCGATCACTGCCGCATCGCGCCAACATTCTCGGACCCCGCATGAATGCGATTGGTGTCGCCATCGTAGCTTCGGGTGGAACGCTGTATGCCGTCGAGGACTTTGCCGTGGTCACACCGCTGTTGACGGTGGAGGCAGTCGAGCAGAGAGTGCTGTACGAGCTTCAGAGTACAGCGCCGGCAGGCGCTATTGCGCTTGACCGCTCGCACACCGCCGAGGCTCGCCGCCTGTGCGAGAGCAACAGCGCGGTGGCAAGCTGGCCCGCAGCTTTCAGCGCTACCTGGCAGGCGGCTGACCTGGCTCTGCCGCAGCAACTAACCCGAGGCGGTGCGGGGCGGCAGGTTCCACAGCGCGGTGATTGGGGCGTGCCCGGCAGTCGAGCGCGCCTTTACCGTGTACCGCGTGCACGTGTCGCTGAATTGAAGCGACGGGCGGGAGCTCGGGCCTTCGACTGAGTGAAAACAGCCGCGTCCCTGGCCGCCTTTCCGCCCCGCTCCCGCGCTACGCTGATGAGCAGACCATGAACCCGGCAAGCCTGTTTGAGCAGCAGATCGCTGCTGCCCGTCCCTCCGCTGCGGAGATCCGCGAGCGCCGGTGGGTGTACGTGCCCTATGACCAGCTCACCTCGGAGACGGGCCCACTAAGCGAGCGGCCACCGGAGCAAACCGGCATCCTGATGATGGAGGCGCTCGCCAAGGCCCACCGACGTCCCTACCACAAGAAAAAGCTCGCGCTGATCCTCGCGTCGCAGCGCCACTTTGCGCTGGAACAGGCCGCCCGCGGCGTCAAGGTCGTCTACGAGTTCACGCGCGGCATCTTTGCCGATGGGCTGGCTGCAGCACATGCGCGCCATGGCTTTGCCGAGATCACGCACATGCGCCCAGCCGAGCGGGAGATGCGCCTGGATCTCGCCGAGGCGCGCGCCCGCGGAGTGCCGCTGCTGGAGGCGCCGAACACCACATGGATGACCACGGAAGCTGACTTCGACCGTGTGTACGGCCGCCATGCTCCCGGCAAACGCTACCTGATGGACCGCTTCTACCGGGCGATGCGCAAGCAGTCGGGCCTGCTGATGGACCCGGGAGGCGAGCCGGTCGGCGGCAGGTTCTCCTTCGACGAGGAGAACCGCAAACCATACCGCGGGCAGCCGCCGGTGCCTGCGCGGCCGAGCTTTACTCCTGACATGATCACGCGGGAGGTGCTTGAACTCGTCGCGCGGGAGTTTCCGGACCACTTTGGCTCGCTCGACAACTTTGACCTGCCTATCTCGCAGTTCGACATCAAGCGCGCCTGGGATTTCGCTCTGGCTGAGCTGCTGCCGGTCTTTGGCCCGTACGAAGATGCGATGAACACGCGCGAACCGGACATGTTCCACAGCCGGATGTCAGCGCTGATCAACATCAGCCGCCTGCTCCCGGCGCGAGTTGTCGGTGATGTTGCCCAGGCTGCTGCGGCCAGCTTGATTCCGCTTGCGAGTGCAGAGGGTTTTATCCGGCAGATCCTTGGCTGGCGTGAGTTCATGCGTCATGTGCACCGTGTCACAGATGGCTATCGCGACATCGCCGCGCCCTTGGAGCGGCGCAGGGTTGCGACTCAGGATGCAGGCGCTCATCCCTCGGCGCTCGGCGCTTCGCTGCCTTTGCCGGCTGCGTACTGGGGTACGCAATCCGGTCTCAACTGCCTGGATACGGTTGTGGCCCAGGTGCAGCGCGAAGGCTGGTCCCACCACATCACGCGGCTGATGGTGCTCTCAAACCTCGCGAATCTGTGCGGCTACTCACCCCGCGAACTCACAGACTGGTTCTGGATCGCTTACGTTGACGCCTACGACTGGGTGGTTGAGCCGAACGTCCTGGGCATGGGCACCTTTGGCGACGGCGGGGTGACCGCGACCAAGCCCTACGTGTCGGGGGCGGCTTACATCAACCGCATGAGCGATTACTGCGCGAAGTGCAAGTACGACCCGAAGAAGGCGACCGGTCCGGGTTCGTGCCCCTACACCGCGCTCTACTGGACCTTTCTCGAGCGCAATGCGGAGCTGCTCAGCAGCAACCCGCGCCTGCTCATGCCCTATACCACGCTGCGCCGTAAAACACCGGCGGATCGCGCTGCGCTGCGCGAGCGCGCGGAGCAGGCCATCGCCGAACTGGGCAACGCCATCTACACACCGGTGAGCAGCGAAGGCACCCTGATGAAGACTGAGCCGTCTGCAGCAAGCGTTGTCGTTGCCGGCAGGCAGGCTTGATCAGGGTCCTGCCAAGGCGCCCGCTATACTGGGCCACAGTTTGAGGGAGAGCGTTTGGAGATCGATGTCGCCATCATTGGAGCAGGCCTGGCAGGTCTGAATTGCGCTCTCATGCTCCAGCATTCCGGGCTCCAGGTGCTCCTCTTTGAAGCAGCGGACGCGCCCGGCGGCCGCGTTCGCACCGACCTTGTCGACGGCTTTCGTCTGGATCGCGGCTTCCAGGTCCTGCTCACTGCCTATCCCGAAACCAGGCGGGCGTTCAACTATCGGGCTCTCAAGCTGCGGAGACTGCGGCCCGGTGCGCTGGTCTACCACAGCGGCGCGATGCATCGGTTTGCGGATCCCTTGCGGGAGCCGGCCCTGGCGGCAAAGTTTCTGTTTGACCCGGTGCTCGGCCTCGCCGACAAGCTGCGTGTCGCTGCGCTGCGTACGCGTGTGCGCGCCGGAGAGATCCCGGCGCTGTTTCGCGGGCCGGACATGTCGACCCGCGACTACCTGCACAGCTTCGGCTTCTCTGCGGCGATCGTCGAGCGCTTCTTTGAGCCGTTCTTTGGAGGAGTCTTCCTCGAGCAGGACCTCGCCACCTCCAGCCACTATTTCCAGTTTCTCTTCCGCATGTTTGCCTCCGGTGACGTCTCCGTCCCGGATGCAGGCATGGGAGCGCTGCCGCGCCAGTTGGCGGAGCGGTTGAAGCCGGGTACGCTCGAGTGCGACGCCTGTGTCACCCGCATCAACCGCAAAGCTCAGCGCTTTACGATCGAGCTTGGGGCGAACCGCAGCGACATCGGCGAACCCCGCGAGATCGAGGCCAAGCAGGTGGTGCTCGCAGTCGCCGAGCACGCCCAGCGCCCGCTGCTCGCAGATATCCTCGGGCATGCACGAAGCGAGGCCCGCGAAGCGCGAGAGTGGAATCAAACCACGACCCTTTACTACTCCGCGCCCATCCCTCCGGTCGCGGAACCCGTACTCGTGCTGAATGGCGAGGGCCGGGCGGCCGGGCCCATCAACAATCTCACGGTTATGAGCCGCGTCTCGCCCAGCTATGCGCCGCGCGGACAGGAACTGATTGCCGTAAGCTGTGTCGGGATCGCGCCCTTGGAGAACCCGGAGATGCTTGCGCTTGAAAGCGGGGTGCGCGCTCACGCAGGGCGGTGGTTCGGTCCGCAGGTTGACGACTGGAAGCTGATCGGCGGCTACCCGATCCACTACGCTCTGCCGCTGGCGCGAACAGCGCTCTGGGAGGCGACCTCGCCGCGTTTGACGGACAATGTGTACCTCTGCTCGGACGCGCAGGAACAGCCTTCGCTGCAAGGTGCGCTCGTCTCCGGACGTCGCGCGGCCGAGGCGATCCTGTCGCAGCGAGGGGCTTACTCTGAATAGCGGAAGGGGCGAGTGACGGATCCAAACGTACCCATCGCGTTTTGACGCTCCTGGTGCGATTTGGTAGAACTAAGTGAAGGCGCCAGCCTCCCCGCCACACACTCCTCAGTAGCTCAATGGCAGAGCATTCGACTGTTAATCGAAGGGTTGTAGGTTCGAGTCCTACCTGAGGAGCCAA
>CAXUND010000111.1:0-10032 GCA_964252445.1 uncultured Acidobacteriaceae bacterium
ACCCGCCCGGCAACGAGACGTTTGCCTACATTGCCTACCTTGCCACCTTCGCCGTTGGCTTTGTCGTCCGTCCCTTCGGCGCGCTCTTCTTCGGCGCCGTCGGCGACCGGGTCGGCCGCAAGTATGCCTTCATCGTCACGCTCTCCATCATGGGCGGGGCTACAGCCCTCATCGGACTGCTGCCCACCTATGCGACCATCGGCTGGACCTCCCCTGTCCTGCTGATCCTGATCCGGGTCCTGCAGGGCCTGGCACTCGGCGGCGAATACGGCGGCGCGGCCGTCTACGTCGCCGAGCATGTGCCTGACAGCCGGCGCGGCTACTACACCAGCTTCATCCAGATCACCGCATCGCTGGGCCTGTTCGTATCGCTCGTCGTGATCCTGCTGGTGCAGCAAGGCATGAGCAAGACCGCCTTCTCTGCCTGGGGCTGGCGGGTGCCGTTTCTCCTCTCCATTCTCCTGGTTTCGGTCAGTCTCTATGTGCGCTCGAAGATGAAGGAGTCGCCCATCTTCTCGCAGCTCAAGAGCTCCGGCATGACTTCAGTCAATCCTCTGAAGGAGGCTTTCATCAAGTGGGAGAATCTCAGACGGGTCTTGATCTCTCTGTTTGGCGCAGCTGCAGGTCAGGGCGTCATCTTCTACACCGGGCAGTTCTACGCGCTGTTCTACTTGCAGACCGTTCTGAAGGTGAACGCCAAGACCTCGAGCATCATCATCGCCGTCGCTCTGCTCCTGGCGATGCCCTTCTTTACCGTCTTCGGCGCGCTGTCGGACCGCGTCGGACGCAAGAAAATTATGATGGCCGCCTGCCTGCTCGCCGTCATCGGTTACCTCCCTATCTACAAGGCCATGCAATCGGCGGCGGGCAACAACGTCATCAGCGTTAAGTCCGCTCGCAGCAAGGTGACGGGCGCCGTCAGTCTCACCCCGCTCACTGTCGATGCCACCACCGGCCGGCAGGTTCCGGCGAGAGAAGCGCCGGCGCCCAACGTGCCGCTGCTTACCTTCCTGGTCTGGCTGCAGGTGTGCCTGGTGTGCATGATCTACGGACCCATCGCCGCATTCCTGGTGGAGGCGTTCCCGGCGAAGATCCGCTACACCGCCATGTCCCTGCCCTACCACATCGGCAACGGCGTCTTCGGCGGCCTGCTCCCGCTAATCGGACTCAGTCTCTGCGCGTCAACGGGCAACATCTACGCCGGGCTCTACTACCCCATCGCCGTCGCCGCACTCACGCTGATCATCGGCAGCGTCTTCCTGAAGGAGACAAACGGCACACTCATCTGGGCCGAGTACGACGCCGCAAGGTAGCCTCCGGCGCACGGAGGCGGCCACTTTGCGGCGTCTGAAGCGGCAACGCCCATCTGCGCCCCACCAAGTAAGCGCCTCCCGCGCACGGAGTCCTGCCTTACAGCGCGATCGCCGCCTGCGGCATGTGCATCGTGACTAACGTCCCTCGTCCGGGACGGCTGGTGACCTCAAAGACGGCATTCTCGCCGTAGAGCACTTCCAGCCGCTCGCGCACATTGCGCATGCCGATGCCGGTTCCCTGCTGTTCAAGCACGCCTGTCTTCAACGCGCGGTCGGGAGCGATGCCTACGCCGTCGTCTTCGACCTCGATAATGAGCGTGCCGCCTTGAAGCCGGCTGCGCAGCGTGATCGTTCCTCCGGAGATGCGCGGCTCCAGTCCGTGCTTGATCGAGTTTTCAACCAGCGGCTGCAGCAGCATGCTGGGCACCGAGAGCTCCAGCGTTCCGGGCTCGATCTCCTTGACCACCCGCAGCTTTTCGGCGCCAAAGCGCACGACTTCAATACCGAGATAGTCATCGGTAAAGTTCAGCTCTTCGCGAAACGGAACATGGGAGTCGTGATCCTTCAGCAGCGCGCGCAGGATGTTCGCGAGCTTCACAATTAACTCGCGCGCCTGTTCCGGGCGCACGCGAACCAGCGATGCGATCGAATTCAAAGTATTAAAGAGAAAGTGCGGATTGATCTGCCGCTGCAACGCATCGAGCCGCGCTTCCAGCAGCAGCCGCTGCTGTTCCTCTAGCTTCTGTTCAATGCGGATGGCGTTCCATATCTTGAGGGGAATGCCGACGATCATTGCCGCGCAGGCCCATACGGAGAGACTCTCGAGCCAGCCATCCGTCGGCAGAGCAAACAGCCGGTGCGGGTACTCGTCCGCCAGCCACTCGCGCGCCATCTCCAGGCCCACAATCAGCACCAGCAGCAGGATTTGGCGATCGAAGCGCGGCTGCCGCAGGTTCCGGCGAACCCAGCGATAGATACTCAGGTCCACAAAGGGCGAGAAAGACCAGACCTCCTCCGGCTCCACAAAGCGCGCGTAAATGCCCGCAATGGCCGCCACCGCCAGGTGAAACGGCAGCGCCAGGTATTCATGGTGAAGTACGGCCGGGAAGGCCAGCATCGCCGCGCCCAGCATGGCCGAGAACGGACCCAGCAGCACCCCCAGGATGATGGTCGCCTCAAAGGCAATGTCTGCCGCATAGAAGTTCGGTACGGTGACCCGGATCCAGACCCCGAGCGCCAGCGGGACACAGATAAAGGCCACCAGCCCGAGCCGCTGCCAGGCGGTGCGATGCTCGGCGAACAGCACGCGTTGAAAGCTGCGGGAGCGGGCGAGCGCGCTTGAAACCGCGGCGGCGACACCCAGCTTGATGAGCAGCGTGATCAGAACGAGCTTCAGGTCGATCATGAGCGGGCGGCCAGGTTGCCTTGCTGACTGTCTCCACTGTACGCTGGATGCGCTTTGTTCAGGAGCGAACCGATGACCGCGAGCGACCTCATCCGCCGGCACTTCCAGACCGAAATGGAGAAAACGCGTCCGCTGCTGGCGCTGGTGCCGGACGACAGGATGGACTACCAGCCGCATCCTCACTCCATGAAATTGGGCCGGCTTGCCGGACACATCGCCGAACTGCCGCGTTGGCTGCGTGAAGTCGTGGCGTCAGACAGCTTCGAGTTTTTACCCGGCGGCAAACCCGCGTTGACCCCCTTTGCCGCTAGCTCGAATGCCGAGTTGATGGAGCGCTTTGACTCCGAAGTGGCGGCTGCGAGCGCAGCTCTCGAAAAGCTCGAGGACGACCAGCTCGATCACACCTGGAGCGCAACCCGCAACGGCGTGCCCATGGTGACCGGTCCGCGGTGGGAGATGATCGAGCGGAACAATATCGGCCACATGGTTCACCATCGTGCGCAGCTGGGCGTGTACCTTCGCCTGAACGAGATTCCCATCCCGGGAGTTTTCGGCCCTTCCCACGACGACCAGCAGCTTGCGCCGAAGCCCTCTGCCTGACCGCGCCCTCGTATAATCGGGGGATGCCGTTAACCAGCGTCGAGAAAGTCGCGGAGGCTGACCTGCCCACGCGATGGGGCCATTTTCGCATCCTCGGATTCGAGGGTGTGCTCGATGGCGCGGCTCCCTGCTGTGATCGCAGCCCTGAGCCGATGCACAAGAAAGAGTCTGCCGTCGCCCTGGTCATGGGCGACCTCACCGCAGCTGCACCACTGGTCCGCATCCATTCCCAGTGCCTCACCGGAGACGTCTTCCATTCGCTGCGCTGTGACTGCCGTCTGCAGCTGGAGCTGGCGCTCAAATCCATAGCCGACGAGGGCTGCGGCATGGTTATCTACGATCAGCAGGAAGGCCGCGGCATCGGGCTCATGGCCAAGCTGAAAGCCTATGAATTGCAGGAACAGGGACGGGATACAGTCGAAGCCAACATAGAACTGGGATTCAAGCCGGACTGCCGCGAATTTGAACTGCAGGCAGCGATCCTGGAGCACATGGGCGTCCGTTCCGTCCGCCTGATGACCAACAATCCGGCAAAGGTCGCAGCACTGGAACGCGCCGGCGTTCACGTGATCGAGCGAATCCCCTCAATCGTGCCGGTCGAAGTTACGTTCGAACATTATCTCGACGTGAAGCGCGAGAAAATGGGCCATTTATTCGAAGAAATGGCGACGGAATAAATCGGGCCAACACTGATTGGAAGTTACGGCAACCGGCAGATCCCTCGCTGCGCTCAGGATGACGTGCTTACATGACAACAGTATTGTTTAGCTTGTGGAGCAGCAGCCGCTATAAAACTGCCGTCATCCTGAGCGCGGCGAAGGATCTGCGGTTGACACTCATCATCATGAAGGTTCGACGAGCGCCTGACTCAGGCTTTCTCAACCTGCTCCTCCTGGCACTGCACAATCTTCGCCAGCGACTCCGGTTTCAGGCTCGCGCCGCCCACCAGTGCGCCGTCGATATCCGGCTGGCCGAGCAGTTCACACGCGTTTTCTGCCTTCACACTGCCGCCGTACAGGATGCGCATTCCATCCGCTACTTCGGAGCTTAGGCGGTCCGCGATCACCTGGCGGATCAGCGCGTGCATCTCCTGCGCCACTGCGGGCGAAGCAGTCTGCCCGGTGCCGATCGCCCACACCGGCTCATAGGCAACCACAATGGTTCCCGCATCCTGCGGACGAATCTGCTCGAAGGCGATCTTCACCTGCCGGGTCAGCACCTCCTGCGTGCGTCCTTCATCGCGCTCCTGCAGCACCTCACCCACGCAGATGATTGGCTGCATCCCGTGGAGCAGCGCCGCATGCATCTTGCGATTCACATCCCAGTCGGTCTCACAGTTGTAGTGCCGGCGCTCGGAGTGGCCCAGGATAGTATGGGTCACGCCGATCGAGACCAGCATTTTTGCGGAGATCTCGCCGGTGTATGCACCCTCCTCTTCGGCATGCATGTCCTGCGCCGCTACCGTGATGTCCGTACCCTCAAGCGCCCTGGCCACGGTCTCAAGCGCCAGGTAATTCGGGCACAGCACGATTTCGCAGCGGGTATGCTCTGCCACCAGGGGAAGGAACTGCTCGACATACAGACGGGCCTCCGCGGGCGTCTTGTACATCTTCCAGTTGGCCGCGATGATGGGCTTGCGCATTCCGGTCTGTCGGTTCCTTAAGCTCTCTAGCGACTTACTCGACTCACTTGACTCACTTGACTCACTTGTCTGTCAGCCCTTCAACTCCGGGCAGCTTCTTGCCTTCCAGGAACTCGAGCGAAGCTCCGCCGCCGGTCGAGATATGGTTGATCCTGTCCGCCACCCCGGCCTGCTTGATCGCCGACACCGAGTCGCCACCGCCGATGATAGTAACGGCCGACGCATTCGCGGCTACTGCTTCCGCAATCTGGCGGGTGCCGGCAGCGAAGGCCGGCAGCTCGAAGACGCCCATAGGTCCATTCCAGACGATGGTGCTTGCGGCGGCAATTTCACCCGTAAACAGGTCCACTGTCTCCGGGCCGATATCGAGCGCCATCCACTCGGCCGGAAAGTCTCCGGTGCCGGAAAAAACCCTGGTCGCAGCATCCGGCGCAAAGCGGTCCGCGAGCACATGATCAATCGGCAGCAGAAAGCGTACTCCTCGCTCCTTGGCCTTGGCGAGCGCCTGCTTGGCAACCTCGATGCGATCAGGCTCAACCAGTGACTTCGCTACGTTCTGTCCCTGGGCTTGCAGAAAGGTGTAGGCCATCCCCCCGCCGATGAGGATCGCGTCGACCTTGCCCAGCAGGTTGTCGATGACGCCGATCTTGTCCGACACCTTGGCGCCGCCCAGGATCGCGACAAAAGGCCGCGCCGGATGCTCCAGCGCCGACCCGAGATAGTCTAATTCCTTCTCCATCAGCAGGCCCGCGGCAGCCTGCTTAACGTAGTGGGTGATGCCTTCCGTCGACGCGTGCGCCCGGTGCGCGCTGCCAAACGCGTCGTTCACGTAGATGTCGCAGAGCCGCGCCAGCAGCTGAGCGAACTCCGGATCATTCGCCTCCTCCTGCGGATGGAAGCGCAGGTTCTCAAGCAGCAGCACCTGCCCGGACTCGAGCTTCGCCGACATCTCGCAGGCAATGTCGCCGACGCAGTCCGGCGAAAACGCGACGTTGATCTTTTCCTGGTGCCCGTGATCAAGCAGGATGCGCAGCCGGTCGACCACCGGGCGCAGGCTGTACTTGGGCGTGGGCTTGCCCTTGGGCCGGCCAAGGTGCGAGGCAAGAATCACCTTGGCCTTACGCTCAATGGCGTAGCGGATGGTCGGCAACGTCTCGCGGATGCGCGTGTCGTCGGTGATCTCCGAGCCGTCCTCGGTCAGCGGCACGTTGAAGTCGACGCGGATCAGGACGTGCTTGTGCTCGAGTTCCAGGTCGCGGATAGAGAGCTTCGGCATGCGGCTAGAGCCCTTTGTTCGCGAGGAACAGGACCAGATCGCGCACCCGGCACGAGTAGCCCCACTCATTGTCATACCAGCTCAGCAGCTTGACCGACTGGCCGACCACCTTGGTCAGCTCCGCGTCCACGATTGAGGAGCGCGAGTCGCCGCGGAAATCCGCCGAAACCAGTTGGTTGGTCTCGTAGCCCAGAATGCCCTTCATCGGGCCATCAGCGGCTGCCTTCAAGGCGGCGTTGACGGACTGCAGCGTGACCGGCTTCTCCGCCACAAAGGTGAGATCGACGATCGAGACCACCGGCGTCGGCACACGCATGGCAAAGCCGTCCAGCTTGCCCGCCATCTCCGGGATCACCAGCTTGAGCGCCTTCGCCGCGCCCGTCGAGCTCGGGATCATGGAGAGCCCGGCAGCCCGCGCGCGACGCAGGTCCTTGTGCGGCATATCGAGCAGGCTCTGGTCGTTCGTATAGCTGTGGATGGTGGTCATGATGCCCGAAACAATGCCGAAACTGTCATGCATGACCTTGACAATCGGCGCCAGGCAGTTCGTGGTGCAGGAGGCGTTCGAGATTATGTTGTGCTTCGAGGGGAGGTACTTGTCCTGGTTCACGCCCAGCACCAGCGTCACGTCCTCGTTTGAAGCCGGGGCGGAGATGATGACTTTCTTGACCGAGCCGCCGAGGTGATCCTTGGCCTGCGAAGCATCGGTAAAGCGCCCCGTCGACTCGATCACGATCTCCGCGCCCACCGAGTTCCAGTCCAGCTTCTGCGGCTCCTTCTCAGCAAACACGCGCATCGGCTTACCGTCGATAACCACGGAATCTGCAGTTGCTGTGATCTCATTCGGCAGGTTGCCCAGGATCGAGTCGTACTTGAGCAGGTGCGCCAGGGTTGCAGGGCTGGTCAGATCGTTGACGGCGACAAAGTCGATATCCGTGGTGCCGAGTGCTGTGCGCAATACGTTGCGGCCAATACGGCCAAAGCCGTTGATGCCTACCTTCACTGCCATCTTAGAAACATCTCCTTCACGTCTGACCGGCGTCCTGCCGGAAGTACCTGTGCGTGGTCGAAACTCCGTTTTGCCCGCACCGTCTTCGATGCTAGCACTCCGGGCGACTGCCGGGTAAGCAGGCAGAGGCGCATCGCGTTGTTCTCCCTGCTTCCGCGCCCCCGCGAGCATTGCGGCAGCCCCGGCGACTGTGTACGATCCGTATCAAACAGTCGCGAATGGATGCCTGATAGATGAGACGACGTTCCAAGCGTGGACCGAACGATTCGGAATCCACCGGCAAGATCGGGCAGGAACTGCCCGCCAACCAGCCTCCGCCGCTACGGCCCTCCTACCCTGAACCCTTGCCGCCGACGCCGAACGCCGCGGCGCCTGTGGAGCCGGTTTTCCCCGAGCCGGAGGATCATTTCGAGGACCCACCAGTCTCGGACGAGCCCGACTCCGAGGAGATCGGCGAGCCTCACGCATCTCTCGACCCTGAAGTCCCGGCCGAGGCGGTTGGCAGCCTGGTGCATGAGACGCAGCCTGAGTCGCCCTCCATCCCGCCGCCCGAGCCGATCCCCGCGGGCGGCCCCAAGCAGCCGCGCGGCTTTGTCGTGCTCACCATCGGCCTGCCCGGCTCCGGCAAGACCACCTGGTTCAAGCGCCGCAGCGTCACCCCGCTCTCCTCTGACATGCTGCGCAACATCCTCTTTGACGACATCACCGAGCAGCGCTACCAGGGGCTGGTCTTCTCCACCCTGCGCTCGCTGCTGCGCGCCCGCCTGATCGCCAAAATGCCCTGGAACTACGTCGACGCCACCAACCTCTCCCCGCACGAGCGCCGCCAGTGGATCAAGATGGCTAAGAGCTTCGGCTACGAGGTGCAGGCGGTCTTTTTCGACGTGCCGTTTGAGATCTGCAAGGAGCGCAACAGCAAGCGCGAGCGCGTCGTCTCAGACGAAGTCATGGAAAAGATGAATGAGCGCCTGCGGCCGCCTACATTCAAGGAAGGCTTCTCAAAAATTACTGTCGTCCGGGTCAAGGGCGCGCCGCCAAGCGAACCCCGGCCGGAGATTGAGGGCGAGGAGCCGGAGCCGCTGGAGAGCTAGCTCCAGGAGCGCACGTTTTACTCCAGGAGCGCCCGTTTTACAGCTGTCATCCTGAGCGAAGCGAAGGATCTGCTTTGGCCTTTTCCCGTCAGGTAAGGCGAACAGCAGATCCTCTAAATCCTTCGCTTCACTCAGGATGACACCTGGTTCCAGGCAACGCGTTGAGTGAGCGACCATGCCCGCAGCCATCGAGTTCCGCGATGTGTCGCTAGCCCTGCCCGACTCCCGTCTGCTGCTCGATAGCGTCTCGCTTGCGCTCGAAACCGGAACCACCACGGCCATCCTCGGCCGCAGCGGTTCCGGCAAAACCACCCTGCTGCGCATGACCAACCGCCTGCTCACCCCAACCTCAGGCGCGGTGCACGTGCATGGCGCCGATGTCGCGTCGGCTGATCTGGTCGAGCTGCGCCGCGGCATTGGCTACGTCATCCAGGAAACAGGCCTGTTCCCGCATTTCACCGTGGCGCGCAACGTCATGGCGGTGCCGGAGATTGCCGGAGCAACCTCCAAAAAGCAGAAGCCGGACTTAGCGGCGCAGGTGAGCGATCTGCTCAGGCAGGTAGGCCTCGACCCATCGATGGCGAAGCGCCTGCCCTGGCAGCTCTCCGGCGGCCAGCGCCAGAGGGTCGGCCTCGCCCGCGCGCTCGCCGCCGACCCGCCCATCCTGCTCATGGATGAGCCCTTCGGCGCGCTCGACCCGCTCACCCGCGCCGAGATGCAGGACATGCTCCTCGCCCTTCTGGCTCGCCTGCGCGACCAGGGCAAAGCCAAGACGGTCCTGCTGGTCACCCACGATCTCGACGAGGCGCTCTATCTCGCCTCGCGCATCGTCCTGGTCGAAGGAGGCCGTATCGCTGCCGACCTCGCCCCCGACGACTTTCTGCGCTCGAACGAGCCGGCCGTCGAGCAATACGTCCAGGCCTTCCACCGTGGCGAGCAGGCCCGCGCATGAACGCCATGGCTCCCGCAGCCGATCATCCGCCCCTTAAACTTTGTAAGTTTGTGCGCAGCGAAAGACCTGCGGTGCGCGCGCCCCGACCCCTTCCTCACCAGGAGCAAGGCCCCGGCCACCCTCAACAAAACGCGTGTCATCCTGAGCGCAGCGAAGGACCTGCGCTTCGTTTACCCAGACACCATCGTCATCACGAGCAAGGCACCGGCCACGCTCAACAAAACACGAGTCATCCTGAGCGCAGCGAAGGACCTGCGGTTAGCCAAAGCACCCGATGACCACCTTCCTCGCCCAGCACGGCTCCGAGATCGTCACCCTCACCATCGAGCACCTGTGGCTCACCGGCGCCTCGATCCTCTTCGCCTCCGCCATCGGCATCCCCACAGGCATCGTGCTCACCCGCTACACCCGCCTGGCAAAGCCGGTGCTCACTATCGCGAACATCATCCAGACCATCCCGTCTTTAGCATTGTTCGGCTTCCTGCTGCCCGTCCCCTGGCTGGGAGACCGCGCCGCCCGCATCGCCATCGTCGCACTCACCGGCTACGCTCTGTTGCCGATCATCCGCAACACCTACGTCGGCATCCGCGGCATCGACCCGGCCATCATTGACGTAGCCCACGCCCTCGGCATGACCGGCTGGCAGCGGCTGATCAAAGTCGAGCTGCCGCTGGCGGCCGGCGTCATCCTCGCCGGACTACGGACCGCCACCGTCATCTCGGTCGGCATCGCCACCATCGCCGC
>CAXUND010000112.1:0-9760 GCA_964252445.1 uncultured Acidobacteriaceae bacterium
GTCAGAGGAGACGCGGTTGACGCAGAAGACGCAGTCGTAGGTGCAGTAGTTGGTCAGGAGGACCTTGAGCAACGAGACGCATCGGCCATCGGGGGTATAGCTATGGCAAATGCCCATGCCGTCGGAGTGGCCGACACCCTGGCCATTGCCCGAGCGCTTGGCGCCGGAGCTGGCGCAGGAGGCGTCGTACTTGGCCGCGTCGGCAAGGATTTCAAGCTTCTGCTGGGTGTTCATCCGGCGTCTCGCCTACTATTTTAAGCGAATAGAAAACGAAGCAACCATGATCGAGCAGATTATGCACCTCACACAGAAGCCATTTCTCCCAATCTGGTTATGTGACAGAGGTGCCGCCGTGAACCCTGATAGACGTAACTCGGACATTCCAGACACATGACCATTGCCTCGCCTATCTTGAAACGATGCGTTTGCCAGATGGTATCCGGTGTCCGATCCGCGGCTGCAATCAGATCAGCAAAATCACGCGCAAGGCCGAAAGCAAGAACAAGCGGACTCAGATTTACCAATACCTTGAAAAGACCTGCAAGCAGCAGTTTTCCGCTACATCATCGAGTCACACCTTGTACTGCTAAAGCGCGGCATCATAGGGAGCTTTCACCGCATTGTCGATAAAGCACTTACACCGCTACTTGAGCGAATTTGAGTGTCGCTTCAATTGCACGAAAGGCCATTGACGGCTTCAGCATGACCCTCCGCGAGATGATGCGGAGACTATGCCTTACGCGGTTCTGACGGCTGAGGAGTAGGAACGGATTATTTCCCGGCCTTCCCTTGGTCTTAATCTCCTTAGCGGGTTCTGGCGGGCTTTTCATCATCCGGAGTAGCAAGCTATAAAATTGTGACTTATCTACCTTCACGCGCACCTTCCACAACGATCTGCGTGCGCGATGTATCTATTGGACCTACACTTACGAAAAAAGTGTAGCCAAACCCATTGACGGCTCGTGCAAGACAAGTGTTAAGATGAGGCAGTTGAGCTCTTGCAGGGCTTGATGGACGCAACCGGGGTTTTCTTTCTGAGGGAGCACCCCGGCTGCGGAGAGGAGGGCCTTTGTCGTGCCAATATGCTGGGCGCACTTAGAGGTGTGCGCGGACAAAGGGCCATGGCCTGAATACGCCACCCCCACGCTCTTTAAATTTAGTTTACCAGCTGTGCGCTTTCGGCGCCAGCCCAAAGGTTATAGAGGCTCCCAAGTGGCTAACACTAAACCGTATCTATCCGTGCTCCGGGATCTGGAGAAGAGAAGGCAGGCGGTAGGTGAGCACCTTAAGCGTCTCCAAGGCGAATATGAAAGCATCGGCCAGATCATTGAGGGCCTCACGCTGTTGGTCTCGACCGATATGAGTGGTCACACAGATCTTACCGCAAGTGAAAACAATGGGTCACTGGCGGCAATGTCAATGCGTTGGGCAATTTTGACTGTGGTCGGCAAAAGTCCAGATGTCGCGATGTCGGTAAGTGACATTATCGAAGCCTTGAAAGATGGGGGATTCCCGACCTCAGATAAACTCCGCGCCAATGCTGGGGCAGTTCTGAGCCGAATGGTCGGCCGGGGAGAACTCGCAAACAATGGGAACAGCTACGCGATTACTCTTAACGGGCAAACTGCTCTAAAAGCAATTCAAATGAGAAGGCGCCTACTGACAACTGCTTCCACGGATAACCACGAAGTGGAGGATGAGTTTTCAAAAGGGTTGGAGGCCATTCCGTGACCAACTATGACTAGGCCCGCCGCCGTCCTACTCACCGCGACGGTGGGCACAAGCAAAAAGGCTCGAATCGCTAACCTTTGCAGGGAGCGCGATTCGAGCTTTGGTGGGTACAGGTGTTTGCTTTTCTTTACGGAGGGGTACTGTCGTCGGCGCGACTAGGAGCCTTATAAACTCCGAACGGCAGTGTGCAACCACTGCGGGTTCGACTCCCTACCTCTCCGCTCAAGATCAACGAAACGCTAACAAACAACGGAGGAACACCATGCCACAGGCATACCCTTGGTATTCAAAGCGTCCCGGAGAAACTCGCCACCACAATAACACACTATGCACTGAAGGCAACAATATCGAAACCTACTACCGTGCTCCGGGTACGGGCGGTAAGCCTCTGTGTGTGCACTGTCAACGGTTGAATCTGCAGGGACGTTAAAGGTTTTGGCAGAACGTCAAGTCCCAATATGGGCCAGTAAGTTCCGAATCTATTACGGGCCATACTCGCCTAAGCTCTGAAACCTTAAAGCCACTTTGGAGGGCTAGGGACACCGCTCTGTAGCCCTCCGTTTTATCACCAGAAAATCGTACCGTTGGCTCGGCAAGACAATGCCCGCTCCCGCCTTGGCAAGATTCGACCGTCTCAATTCCGTGTCTGCGCAACTCAAGGACGACCGCACGGATCCCGTCGTCTAGATCGTCTAGAGCATGACTAGCCATCGGTCTCGCACCTCATGCTGTTTAGGTGCAAGTTATCGTATAAGTGAGGGCATTGCCCTGTCACGATAACTTTGGTATGCGAAGAAGATTTCTGTGTCAAGTGCATAATCTGCAATATCGAGGCGGAATCGCGTTTGGATGGTCACAGGTGAGCCGATAGGAAGCGCGAGCAGAGCATAAACAAGCGGAGTCGCGCGGCGTACGAGAACCAGTGCGTCTCCTCAGGCAGGATCTCGGTGGAGAAAGTGACGCCATGCCGGCGGAGAACGGACTCCAGTTTTTGCGCTTCAGAGACAGGGACGATGTCATCTTTGGCTCCATGGATGATCAGCACGGGCGGCAGGCTGGGGGAGATGCGCTGATCCCACCCAGGCGGCAGGCCGCCCGAGAGTTCGACAACCGCACGGATGCGGCGGTCCTCAACGGCGAGTGCGATGGAGAGGTAGGCGCCAAGCGAGATGCCGAGCACACCGATGCGCTGTGCATTGACCCTGGGCCGGGCCGAGATGAAGTCGACGAGATCGCGCGCCGCCTGGAGCCACTCTATGAAGTGCCGGCCGTCAAGGATCGTCTCCGCCGTCGCCCTTCGCGTCCCGGTCTTGTCGAAGTAGTGGGGTGCGTAAATGGCGACGCCAACGCCGGCGAGCATGGGCGCGACCGTGTCAAGCCAGTAGGAGGCCGCTCCCCCCGACCCATGCAGCAGCACCAGGGCCGGGAACGGACCTGGCCCGGCAGGCTCGTGCACGTCGACACGCACCGGCTGCGCTCCGCTCGAGTAGGTTTCCACCCTTAGACAGATGCACGGAACCGGTGTGGACCGGCGGCGATCGGGTCGGGAAGGATAGCTGGTTTGGCGTCGAGTGCGATAATTCGGTGCGGCAGAACGGAGGTTTTTGATGTTGGCGAATATCGAGGCGTTACAAGACCGCTTTGGCATCCCCGGTGCGGCAGAGATCCGGGCGGGGCGCGGTGGGCTCGCGATGGTGAGGGTGACTGCGGAGGGCTCGATCGCGGACGTCTACCTCCACGGCGCGCAGGTGACCTCGTGGCAGCCGGCGGGCGGCGAGGAGGTCATCTTCCTGAGCGAGCAGTCCTTGTTTGAGGATGGCAAGGCCATCCGCGGAGGCATCCCGATCTGCTTTCCCTGGTTTCGGGCCAAGGAGGATGACCCGAAAGCGCCCTCGCACGGAGTGGTGCGGACGCGCGCATGGGAGCTCTCGGCGGTGGAACGGGCGGAGGGAAAGGTGCAACTGGTTTTCGCGCTCGAGAGTGATGACGCGACCCGGAGATGGTGGCCCCAGGACTTTCGGATCGAGCATCGCATCCTGATCGGAACCGAGCTGGCGCTGGAGCTGACGGTGACGAACAGGGGCGACTCTCCCATGCGCTTTGCCGAGGCGCTGCACACCTACTACCGGGTTGCGGATGCCGAGCAGGTGCTGGTTCGCGGACTGGACGGCGTGACCTACCTCGACAACATGGACGGCAACCGGGAGAAAGTGCAGGCGGGAGTTGTCCGGTTTTCGGGGCCGACGGACAGCGCTTACATGGCGACGGCCGGGGCGGTCGAGCTGATCGATCCGCCTTTGGGACGAAGTATTCTGCTGGAGAAAAGCTCTTCCGCAAGCACGGTGGTCTGGAATCCCTGGGCTGAGAATGCCAAGAAGCTGACCGACCTCGGTGATGAGGAGTGGAAGCAGATGGCCTGCGTGGAGGCGAGCAACATCCTGCGAGAGCAAGTAGAACTTGCTCCGGGCGCCATCCATTCGATGAGCGCAACGATTTCACTGGGGCCGGGGCACTGAATGCGCGAGTCCGTGTGGGACTACCCGAGGCCGCCGCGCCTGGAACCGAGCAAGCAGCTGGTGCGGGTCGAGCATGGCGGACGCGTGATCGCCGAAAGCGCGCGGACGCTGCGCATTCTCGAGACCAGTCATCCGCCGGTCTACTACATTCCCCCGGCGGACGTGCAGATGGATTGGCTGGAGGCTTCTGCGCGTAGAGGCAGCTTCTGCGAGTTCAAGGGGGTGGCTGCCTACTGGTCGCTGCGGGGAGAACCGGCGCTCCGCGTCGCGGACGTCGCCTGGAGCTATCCGCAGCCTTCAGCGCCGTACGCGGCACTCAGAGACCACCTGGCGTTCTACGCAAGCCGGGTGGATGCCTGCTTCGTCGACGGGGAACAGGTGGTCGCCCAGCCGGGAGACTTTTACGGCGGCTGGATCACGTCGCTGGTATCCGGCCCATTCAAAGGAGCGAAAGGCACCATGGGCTGGTAGGGGCCTGATCTTTGCGGGTAGGTAGCAGGGTGACGCACGACGCATGGACGGATGCGGGACCGTGAGCACCGAGCTTGACGCGGCTCAGGAGGACGCTGGCGGATCAGTCGTGTTGCGGGAGGTAATACGCATGGAAGCCGGGATGTTGGGGGCTCACGCGGTACAGCTGAAGGCGGCTCGTTCCTCGAAAGCCTGCGCAGGCTCGGGGACGGCCGGGGTGTAGCCGATGTTTCCATGCGAAGGTGCGTCGACCTGCTGCCATGCGTTACGCACTTCGACGATCAACGGGATCTGGCGCTCCAGAATGGCGGCAGAAAGCTTGAACTGTGCTTCGAGCATTCTGGCGCGCAGGATGCCGTAGAAGCGTCGAAGATTGGTGGCCGCCGCTCCGCCTCGTTCCATGTCGAGCAGGCCGTCCAGCTGCTGCAGGACCTGGAAGCCGTGCTTGAGGGCGCGGCAGCGCTCTTCGATATCGCCTTTCGACATAGCGTCGATGGCGCGCCGCAGATCGACCACCAGTCTGTCGTACAGCATGATGACCAATCCGACGGAAGACGCCTGCTGAGTCGAGGCCACGCGGTAGGCGAGCGTTGCTGAAGGGTATCTCATGAGTTGTTGCTCGAGGAGTTGTTTTCGCCAAGCAGAGTCTGCGTCTGCTTGATCTCGGTAGGAAGTTCCTGAAGCGCCACGTTGGCCTTGTTGTACTCGGTGGTCAACGTCGCCTGCTCGGCGGTGATGTACAGCTGGAACGTGTTGATCTGGTCGCTCAGCTCCTGGTTCTCACTGCTGAGGCTGGACAGATCGACGGTGAAGGCGCCTTCGCTGGGATCGGTGTAGGTGCTGAGCGTGCTATTCAGCGCAGTGGCAAAGCCGTTCTGCGCGGAACCCTGGAAAAAGGCCTGGACTCCGCCTGGATTGCTGTTGATCGCGCTTTCAAGGCTCGTACTATCGACGGAGAGTGTTCCGTCCTGGTTGGTCGCGATGCCCAGGGCTGCGAGCGAAGAGAAGGCGCTGCCGCCCGCGGCGGAGTAATTGGTCGCGGCCAGCAGCGAACTTTGCAGACCGCGGACCACACTGTCGCTCGAGAGCGTGCCATCGGTGTTGGTGGACGAGTTGTAGTCGAACTGGGAGTTTACGTCCGTAATCAACGTGTTGTAGGCACTGACGAAGCTGTCGACCGCGCTCTCGATGCTGCCGGTATTTGCCGTGAGGTTAAGGTCGACCTCGGTACCTGGAGAGGACGGACCCTGAAGAGTCAGAGTCAAACCGCTCACGGCACCTGTGACGGTGTTCGAGGCGCTGGTAATGGGCACTCCATCCACCGTGAGCGAAGCATCGGCGCCGGTCACCGGCTGCGTGAACGTGAGGCCGGATGAACCGGAGCCACTCGAGATGGAGAAGTTTCCGGCGGCGCCGGAGGACTGCGAAACCAGGGCCAGGCGCGCTCCGCTCGAGTCGGTGATCACGCTCGCGGATACGCCCAGGGACTGGCTGTTGATCGAAGCTGCCAGAGCATCCAGGCTGTCGGGATCGCCTGTGCCTCCGACGGGAATCGCTGTTGTTGTTCCGTTGGCGGTGATGCTGAAGCTTCCGGCTGCGAGCGCCGTCGAGCTGGATGCAACGCTTGAGGAATACCACGAGGCGGTGGCGGCGAGATGGTTGACGACGATGACATGGTTGCCGGTAGTGGTGCCGGGCTGGGCGGTCGCCGTCACCACCGTGCTGTCTGAACTGGTGGCGGAGATGGAACCGAGTGCGCCGGCGACATCGTTCAGCGCGTTGAGCTGGTCGGAAAGGTTAGATGACTCACTCTGGAGCTGGTGAATGGCCGCTGTCTGGTTTGCGATCGCGGCCTGCTGGTTCTCCCAGGCTGTTTCCGGTGCGCTGTCCGCCGCAATGATGGCGGCGACCGCCGAGGTGACATCGATGCCGCCTGAGCCTGAGCTGTTGGTGGCCTGGAGAACCGAGTTGAGCAGCGATGTTGTCGAGCCGGCGGTGGACACAGTGGTACTCTCCTCTACGCTCATCGCTCAAGGGGTTGCGCAAGGGATTGCGCAAGGGGTTGCGCAGGACGTGTCGAAGGCGGCCACTGAGGCGCCGCCTTCGCACACTCTCCGATTCAAGCCTTGTCTTACTGGAGCAGCTTGAGGACGGTCTGCGCCTGCTGGTTGGCCTGCTGCAGCGCGGAGATGCCGGTCTGTTCGAGGATGCTGTACTTGGTGTCGTTGGCCACCACCTGGCCGATGTCAGCCGAGGTGATGTTGCTCGACGCGCTGGCGAGGTTCTGAGACTCGGTGGTATCCACTGACGACGCCGCCTGCAACTGCTCCACCGATGCGCCCAGGGTGCCGCGTTGCGCGGAGACCGTGGTGATCGCCGCTGAGATCAGCGTCAGCGCGCTTTGTGCCGCGCTGGCTGAAGTCAGCAGGGTGCTGCTGGGAACCAGGCCCAGGGTGGTCGTGTCTGTCTTGCCGACCGCGACGGAGAAGCTGTCCTGACCGCCGCTGGTGCCGTCGCTGGTGAAGATGACGGTGGACGCGGTTGAAAAGATTGCCTGGCCGTTGTAGTTGCTGGTGCTGTTGATGTTGTTGATCTCTGTCAGGATGGACTGAAACTCAGCGTTGATAGCCGTGTCCTGCGAGGAGCTTACGGTGCTGCTTGAGGCTTCGGTCGCGAGCGTGACTGCGCGGTTCAGCAGCGAGGTGACCTGCGAGAGGGCGCCGTCGGCGGTCTGAAGCAGGCCGACACCGTCGGTCACGTTCAGTGCGGATTGGTTCAGCGCGGCAACGTTGGCATTGAGGCCGTTAGAAATGGCCAGTCCGGCTGCGTCATCCGAACCCGAGTTGATGCGGGATCCGGACGAGAGCTGCTGCAGGCTCTGGTTGGCCGCCGCCGTGGTGATGTTCAGCTGGTTCTCAGCCGCGAGCGCCGGGATGTTGTTCAGGATGCTCAGTGACATGGTCGTTCTCCTTGGGTGGATGGCCGCCTGCACCCGTCGCGTGCTTGTTCCGGATGGCTCTGTGGAGCAGGTCGTCTCTTGTGGCAAGCAATCTATCGGCCTGCCCGCCAAGGCTGTTCAGAGCCTGCGAATGATTTTTTTCCGCTTTTTGTTCTCGTGACAGAAGTACCGAGCCGGCCCGTGGGAGGGAACGGGCAAGCGGGTGGTTCTTCCTACCGAGGCGGCCGCGCCTGGCCCGGGTCCAACGGGAAGGCCAGGAGCCTCCACGGAGCTCTCACAATTCGCTCATCCTCGCTGCTCCAGGTGGATTCGAGCGGGCCGAAGACGGGGAAGTGCGCGTTTTCGACAGTTGGTTACGAACTTGCTTGGGAATCTATGTACTGGCTCCGCTCTCTTTGCATCTGCCTGGCAGAGCAGTGCCCGCGTAACTATAGGTGAAAGGTAGCGCTGCCGATAGACACCACGATGAGCGGAGCAACTGCAGCATGAAGGAGACGGTGCGGTGAGGATGGCCGGGACACCTCTCGAGAACACGAGCCTGGTTGTGCCCGGGCCTCTCGCGCACATGGCGAACCAGACGGCCGCGCGCGCGCGTTCGCAGAGGTGGAGCTTCGGCAAGGAGCGTCCTCTATGCCGCTGAACGGCAAGCCCGGGCGGAGCTTCGACCTGGGGACCGCGGGCGGTATCGCTCTTGCCCTGGCGGGCATTGCGGTGGGGCTCTGGCTTGACGGCGGCAGCCTGGCGCAGGTGCTGCAGCCGACCGCGATGCTGATCGTCTTCGGGGGCACCTTTGGAGCGGTGCTGGTGCAGTTTCCCTGGAGCGCTGTCCGCGAGGCGTTGGGGCGCCTTCGCGATGTTCTGCTTGATCCCAAGCCGCAGTCCGCGCCCCTGGTCGAGCAGCTGCTGGCGTATGCCATGAAGGCCCGCCGCAAGGGTCTGCTTTCGCTTGACTCGGAGCTGGAGGCGATCACCGATCCCTTCCTCAAGAAGTGCCTGATGCTGGCAATCGACGGCATGAGCCTCAATGAGCTGCGCTCGATCATGGAGCTCGATCTCGACAGCCGGGAGGAGCAGGAGGAGCAATCCGCGCGGGTCTTTGAGGCTGCCGGGGGCTTTGCTCCGACGGTCGGCATCCTTGGCGCCGTGCTGGGGCTGATACAGGTGATGCAGCGGCTGGACAATATCGGCGCTGTGGGGCGGGGCATCGCGGTTGCCTTTGTGGCGACGCTCTACGGTGTCGGCTCTGCGAACCTGATGTTTCTGCCGATTGCGGGCAAGCTGAAGATTCGCGCGCGCGAGCGGCAGATGGTTCGCGAGATGACGCTGGAGGCGGTGATCGCGATCCTGATGGGCGACAGCCCTCGCACGCTGCGGGAGAAGCTGGGCGCCTACTCCTCGCAAGCGGCTTCTGAACTGCCTGCGCGGCGACTGACGCAGGTGGCGTCGCGATGAGGCGCCGATCTACACGGCCGGTTGAGCCGGCGAGCCACGGCGGCGGCCGGGACCGGTGGCTGGTCTCCTATGCGGACTTTATGACTCTTCTGTTTGCATTTTTCGTGGTGCTGTTTGCGTCTTCGCACCACGACAATAATGAGCTGCGGAAGATGGCCGGCGCGATTCACTCGGGCTTTAACGCGATGAGCGCGAGCGGCGAGGCAGCCCCGCCGGTGCCGCCTGCCGCTCCGGCGCAGGTGAAGGCCGACCTGCCGCGCTCCTCGACGCCCGCGCATTCCGTGGACGTGCTGCAGGTGAAGAAGGATCTGCAGTCTGTGCTCGGCGACTCAATCGCGAAGCAGGAGATCACCATGCAGCTGACGCCGGAAGGCTTTGTGATTTCGCTGCGCGAGCTGGGCTTCTTCAATTCCGGCGAGGCGCGGCTGCTGCCTGGCGCGGAGGAGAAAATCAAGCAGACGGGCAAGGTCCTGATGGCGCATGGGCTCGAGTTGCGGGTCGAAGGACATTCCGATGATCAGCCGATTCACACGGCCGCGTTTCAGTCGAACTGGGAGTTATCGACGGCGCGCGCCTTGTCCGTGCTGTTGCTGCTGGTGAACGATGCGGGGTTTGATCCGACAAAGATTTC
>CAXUND010000113.1:0-9739 GCA_964252445.1 uncultured Acidobacteriaceae bacterium
GTCCGGCGACCAGTTTCCCGCTCGACGAAGATCCACCACCGGTATTGACCGGAGGCCGAGGAACACCACCCAGCGGTCCGGCGACCAGGTTTGACGCGGAAGGATTTCCACCCGCCGCTGCAGAGACGCCGGCAGCATTGCCGGGCGCGGCCAAAAGTGGATAAAAAGCTAGGCTGACGGCAGCTACGATTGCGACGGTACGAAAATTCTTAGCCACGGAAGCTCTCCTGTGCGCAAAGTGTGCGCTAGTGTGAGCGTAATCCGCTTTTTACCCCTTTATAAGGTGTAAGTGTCTAGAGAAAGGTAACTTTCGCTTGTTAGCGTGCCGTTCTGGGTACCTAAGTCATCCTTTGTAAACAGGGCAAGACGAATTGTGCGACGGTTTTCAGGTTATCACCAAAGTGGCGCGAAATGTCGTAAAACGCTGGAGTTAGGGGGCGGCAGCAACACCGACCAGCAGCCAAGTTCCTCTTCTGACGCTCTGCCACGGCTTACAGAACAGGTGAAAGCCCGCGGTCGGTAAGCGTCACCCCTCTCAGATGCAACCCGATCACGCGTAAGCATCAGGCCGGGGCGGACCAGGTTCACGATCAGTTCTGAGCTGCGAACTGTCAGCGGCTTGAAAGTATCTGGGCCATCGTTTCTCCGATCGCAGCCGGAGAAGCGACCACGTGAATGCCCGCTGCCGTGAGCGCCTGCATCTTCTCCTCCGCCGTGCCTTGACCGCCGGAGATAATCGCTCCAGCGTGCCCCATCCGCCGCCCGGGGGGCGCCGTCTGCCCGGCGATAAAGCCCACCACCGGCTTTCTGACGTGCTCGCGGACGTACTCAGCTGCTGCTTCTTCCGCGCTTCCCCCAATCTCGCCAATCAGCACGATCGCCTCCGTCTCAGGATCTTCATTCAGCAGACGCAAGCCGTCCGTGTGGGTGGTGCCGATGACCGGATCACCGCCGATGCCGATTGCAGTCGATTGCCCGATGCCGCGCTGCGTGAGCTGGTACACCGCCTCGTAGGTCAGCGTGCCCGACCTCGAAACGATGCCGACCGGCCCCTCCTTGTGGATGCGCCCGGGCATGATGCCGATCTTGGCCTTGCCCGGAGAGATGACTCCGGGGCAGTTGGGGCCGATCAGGGTTGAGGTCGAATGCTTGAGTACCGCCCACACCCTGACCATGTCATTGATAGGAATGCCCTCGGTGATGCAGACGATCAGCGGCAACCCGGCGTCATTGGCTTCCAGGATCGCGTCAGCCGCGAACGGAGGCGGCACAAAGATAACCGTCGCGTTGGCCCCGGTCTTCTCAACTGCCTCATGGACGGTGTCGAAGACCGGCCACCCCTCGTGGATGGTTCCGCCTTTGCCGGGGGTCACGCCGCCCACCACCTGGGTGCCGTACTCCGCGCAACCCTTGGCGTGGAACGTGCCTTCGCGGCCGGTAATTCCCTGGACAATCAGGCGGGTGTTCTTGTCTACCAGTACTGCCATACTCGATTCTCTCCGTAAATTGCTGAACTCGTCAGGCTTGGAGCTGCGCGGCAAGGTCCAGGAAGTCACTCGCCACCAGGAGCGAGCCCGACACGTCCACGGTGGTTCTAAACACATCGAAGAGCAGCACCCTCCGGTCGAGGTGCTCCCTTCATCGTGCCGCTCCAGCGATGGCGTGGCCTTCTGCGGCGGCGACGACCTTCTGCGCAGCGTCGAGCATGGTGTCGCCGACCTCGAAGGCGAGCCCGGACTCCTTGAGAATCTTGCGCCCCTCCTCCACGTTCGTGCCCTCAAGCCGCAGGACGATAGGAACAGTTACGTTCAGGTTCTTGGCCGCCTGCACCACCCCCTGCGCCAGCGTATCCACGCGGAGGATGCCGCCGAAAATGTTGATGAACACCGCCTTCACGTTCGCGTCCGAGAGCAGGATCGAAAAGGCGTTCTCGATCTGCTGCTGGTTGGCTCCGCCGCCCACGTCAAGGAAGTTCGCCGGCGAGCCTCCCGCGTACTGGATGATGTCCATGGTCGCCATCGCCAGGCCGGCGCCGTTCACCATGCAGGCGATGTTGCCGTCGAGCTTGATGTAGTTCAGCGCGAACTTTGAAGCCTCCACTTCAAGCGGGTCTTCCTCGGTAACGTCGCGCAGCTCCTTCAACTCCTTGTGCCGGAACATCGCGTTGTCATCAAAGGTCAGCTTGCAGTCCAGCGCGAAGAGCTTGTCGTCTGCAGTCGTAATAAAAGGATTGATCTCCAGCAGCGAAGCATCGGTCGCGACATAAACCTCGTATAGCGCGAGCATGAACTTGACCGCCGGGCCGATCTGCGTCGGCTTCAAGCCGAGAGCGAAGGCCAGCTCCCGCGCCTGATAAGGCTGCATGCCGACCGTCGGATCAATCGCCACCTTGCGAATCGCGTCCGGATCCTTCGCTGCGACCTCCTCTATCTCCATGCCGCCGGCCTGCGACGCCATGAAGACCAGCTTGGCGGCAGCGCGGTCGAGCACGATCCCGAGGTAAAGCTCGCGGTCGATCGCCGCTGTCTCCTCGATCAGCAGCCGCTGGACCTTCTGCCCCGCCGGGCCCGTCTGGTGCGTCACCAGCTGCATGCCCAGGATGTTCTTGATGTGCTCTTCCGCATCGGCTAGCGTACGCGCCACCTTAACGCCGCCGCCTTTGCCGCGGCCGCCCGCGTGGATCTGCGCCTTGACGACAACGCCCGACGCCCCTCCGGTAAAGAGCTTGCGGGCCACATCCATGGCCTCATCAAAGGTGTTTGCGACCTCGCCTTGCGGCACAGGCACGCCATGGCGGGCGAGAATATCTTTGGCCTGGTACTCGTGAATTTTCATAAGCGAACGGGGCTCCCGAGGCCGGCCCACCATCGTGGGTAGCGGCCAGCGGCCACGTTCATACTATAGGGCGCACCTTTTCCCCGCCACTCGCCGGCGACCCGCGCGAGCGCCGTCCCTCGGCCAAACCTACTGGATCACCAGAGTCAGCGGTTGACTGTGCGTGACCGGGCTCGTGCCGGCGACGGTCACGGTAACCGTGATCTGGTAGGTTCTCGGGGAGGCTGTGAGGACCGGTGCTTTCACTACCTGGGGCGAGAAGGTGCTGCTCCCGCCGCATCCCTGCACCGGCAAAATCAGCAGCGTGGATAGAACACCTGCCGCAAGCAGCAGGCCCCGCAGCCGGCGCGCTCGCGGAAGGAGCAGGAGCGCGGCCAGCGTGGTAAGACCCCCAGCGGCGAGTCCGCCCCGCCGCGATGGCCCGGGCGCCGTCCGGCTGACCGCACCGGAACTACCCGGGCCGGTCGTGATCCGCAGGCTCGCCGTCGCCGTGCTCCCATTCAACCAGACCGGACTTACCATCGCGCAGGATGCGTATTGCGGCAACCCGCTGCACCCGACGCTGACGCTGCCGGAGAGCCCGCCCACCGAGTTCACCGCGAGCGCGACCGGGCTGCTCTGGCCCGATGGCACCGTGATGCTGGCCGGATTGACGGTGAAAGAGAAATCAGGCGCGACCGGAGCGGGAACGGAGACCGGCGGCGGGTTGATCGTCAGCGTACCGGGCTTCACACTGATGCGGTAGTTGATCGCGGAGCTGCCGCTCACCGTCGCCCCGATGGGGTAGGTGCCGGCCGGCGAATTCGCGGTAGCCGTGGTGCTGTAGGTGACGACGATGCTTGAGCCGAGCGTGTCAGACGGGTTCAGACCGGTCACGGTGCCGGTCAGCGCCGGCTCAGAAGCCCCCGCGACCATCTGCTGGTTTGTCACCTGCACGGTCAACTGCGGCAGCAGCCCATAGGCCACCAGCTGGCCTGTCCCGTCGGGAGCGGTATTCGGCCCACCGAAGGTTGGGATAAACATCCGGCCGTTGGCCACCACCGGTGGCACAAACTTGGCGAAGATGCCCACGTCATCGCGGGCGTCCTCCGTCTTGTCGCTCCACAGCATGTTGAGCGTAGAGGCGTCGAAGGCATAGAGCACCCCGTAGGTCGGCCAGGCCCCGGCGTCCCCTCTGTAGGGCGTCGATGCCCAGAGGATCCCGTGCTCATTTCCGTCAGCAGAGATCGAAGCAAATCCGCCGGGCATCGCCCCGTAATTGCTGACCACCGGAGCCGTAACGCTGCCCACGGCAAAGGGCGCAGGGTTGACCAGCCCGGTGTGCGGATCAAAGAGAAACGCGCGCAGCGTGTCGTTTTCTCCCCACACGTAAGCGGTCGGTCCGTTGGCCTTGCTGTTGAAGTAGGTCACCCCTCCGTGGATATGGCTGGTCCCCGAGCCGAAGATAGCCTGGAACTCCTGCTGCACCTGGTCGGCTGTGGCGTTAAAGCCGCCCATGTTCTTCGTGTCCACAAGGTAGAGCACACCCTGCTTGCCGCCGCCGATCACGTATCTCGTCCCCGGCAGCAGCGTGAGTCCGCTGGAGCCCAGATCCTCATCCCCGGCGTTGAGGACAGCGCTGTTGTAGGGCGTGAAGTAATCGAGCAGCTGCAGCGATGGCGACAGTTTGATGAAGCTGTTACCGGTTTGCGGCAGGCCGTTCGGTGTCAGTCCGAAGGCCCCGTTTCCGCTCGAGTAGTAGAGGTTGCCCTCGGAGTCGACCGGCGGCGCCCCGCCTGAGTTCCAGATGCCTCCCCCGCCGCCGATGGTCGTATCGCAATACACACCGGTCTGCGCCAGTGTCGATGCGCTGTAAGCCATCACCCAGCCGTAGTAGGGCCCAATGTCGTCATGCGAGGCAAACGCCATGTACACGTTGCCATTAGCCAGCGCCAGACCCGGACGAGGGTTGTGCAGCCGCGGAACAAAGACCAGCGGCGTGACAAGATCGGCCGTCGAGTAGGTGGCCTGGATGATCGCCGGGCTGCCATGCACCGGCGCGCCGGTGGTGATATCGATCGCGTTCAGGTGAAACTCGTAAACGTTGGCGCCGCTGTCCTGGTACTCGTGGCTGGAGACGAAGTACATGTAATTCGTCGCCGGATCGATCACCGGGGTCGAAAGAATGCCAAGCCCGGTGTTCCAGGGGATGTTCTGGTTGACCTGCACTTCCTGGGGATTGATAGGCGCGCCGAAGTTCTGCTGCCATAAGACCGCGCCGGTCGGCGCATCAATCGCATATACCGTGTTGCGCATGGAGGCGACAAAGACCACGTCGTGCGTACCGCCGTTCACCGCCAGCCCGGAGACGAACAGAGGCTGCGCGTATACCTGTCCATCAATAGGCACGGTGTAGAGCTTGCCGAAGTTCGCGGCGTTGACGTTCGACGGGGTCAGCGTCTTCTCATGCAGGTTGGCGCCGGTGCGATTGGTGTCGTAAGAGCGGGTGTAGACGTTCACCTGCGCCAGGCTCGCCGATGCCGGCAGCAGCGCCAGGCCAAGCAGGAGCGTTGAGACTGAGGTACGGAGGCTGGAGCAGCGAACCGGACCGCCATCCTGGCGTACCGCTGACGAAGCGCAACGAAAAAACAACGCATCCTCCATGCTCGATCAGGATCAGGCGCTCGGGCGCAACTGGCCCGTCCCGAAATGGAACCCTGGTCATTGATTACAGGAAGGAAATCCGCCTGCTCCTCGAAATCTGCTTCAGACCAAACCATGGTCACCTATCGAGAGTGCGGCGCCACCCGCAGGAGCGACTACGGCGCCCGGTGAGTGGCCCCGCCCATGCTCGTCTCCCGAGCCGCGCAGTTCGATTCTTGATAGCTGAAGCAGGGAAGGCGAGGCTAGACTTGCGACAGGCGGGAGGCAGCCATGGCGACGACCGCAACCGAAGCGACCCAACCACCTGAGCTCACACTCCGCCTCGAGCACAAGCACCCGCTGGCCATCCGCTGGATGCACTGGATCAACTTCCCGGTCCTCGCGATCATGGTCTGGAGCGGGATGCTGATCTACTGGAACGACTCCGACAACGCCTACCAGCATCCCCACGCCGTCTACCGCATCGGCATCGGCAGCTTCACCCTGGTGCGCTTCTTTCCTGACTGGTTCTGGAAGGCGCTCAACGTTCCCTACCATGTGACCCAGGGTCTCGGGAACCACTTCTTCTTCATGTGGATCTTCGGGCTGAACGGCATCGCCTACGTGCTCTACCTGGCCTTCTCAGGCGAGTGGCGTCTGCTGGTGCCCGAGCGGTGCAGTCTGCTCGACGCAATCCAGGTCACGCTGGTCGACCTGCACCTGAGCAAAGGCCTTCCTCCGCAGAAGAAGTACAACGGGGCCCAGCGCCTTGCGTATTCCAGCGTCATCGGCATGGGTGCCGGCATGCTCGTCACCGGGCTTGCCATCTACAAGCCGACCCAGTCGCACTGGCTCACCACCATCCTCGGCGGCTACGAGATCGCCCGCTGGGAGCACTTCTGGCTGACCATGAGCTTTGTCGCATTCTTCGTGGTCCACGTGGCGCAGGTGATCCTGGCCGGGTGGAACAACTTCCGCAGCATGGTGAGCGGACGAGAGATCAAGCGCGCCGAAGAGCCGTCGCTTGAACAGGAGCGAAAAACGTGGACACTGAAAGCGGAACGAAGGAGGTAGCCATGGACAGCGATCCCAATATCCCCTACGAGCACCCGGCGGTCGAAGGCGACCAGTCCGAGTCTTCCATCCCCGGCCCGGTGACCGAACAGGATCCCGACCCGGAAGAAGACTCCGATACTACCGATGAGGAAGCCGGCTCACCGCCTTTGCCGGCGGAGAGTCCCCCGGAGGGAGCCGAGCCTGGTGTCCCTTTGCCCGAGGCGCACTCGCCCCTCGCCGCCAACGCCGCCGTGCTTGCAGAATCGCGCCTGCATACCCGTCGCTCGTTCGTCGTCGCGGCCGTAAGCGCGGGCGCAGGATACGGCTTCTGGCGCTGGACCCAGAGCAGTTTCCGCCCCGGCACCCAGATGCAGCCGCTGCCGCTGCGCGCCGCCTTCAATGCCAATGCGGCCATCGCTCGCACCCTCTTCCGCGACCGCGCGCTCGCGCCCACCTACCCGCTCAGTCGGGCCGGGGTTCTCCGCGTTAACGGCATCGACGGGTTGAAGCGGGAGCTGATCCCGGCAACCTGGCGGCTGCAGCTGGTCGGCTCACGCTTCGGCGTCGCGCACCCCCGCTACACCGCGGACGTGACCGCCTGGGAGTACCGCTTCCGCGACCCCGAGGACCACGCGGACGAAGGCCACGATAGCAAACGAGCTCCCAAACCGGTCCCGACCGGCGGCGACACCGCCGAGAAGATGACCCCCGAGCCCATGCTCGCCGCCGAGAAAGCCAAAGAGCTCCGCGCCGCCCGCAACGACCGCGGCCGGGAAGAAGCCGGCCAGAGCGACTCGCAGCTCGACCCCGACACGCCCGGCCTGCTGCTGACCATGGCGGACATCCTCAGGCTGCCCCGCCACGAGCTGGTCACCGAGTTCAAATGCATCGAGGGCTGGAGCCAGATCGTCCACTGGGCCGGCGTGCGCATGGCCGACTTTCTCGAGGCTTACCCACCCGCGCTCATCGAGGGGGTCGAGCCGAAGTACGTCTACATGGAGACGCCCAACGGCGACTACTACACCGGCTACGACCTGGACGTCTGCCGCCACCCGCAGACGCTACTGGTGACCGAGATGATGGGCCGCCCGCTCGAGCGCCTCCACGGCGCCCCTCTGCGCCTGCACATGCCCACCAAGTACGGATACAAACAAATCAAATCCATCGGCCTCATCCAGTACACCAACAACAAGCCCGACGACTACTGGACCCGCCTAGGCTACGACTGGTACGCGGGGTTGTAGGCGATTGCCGGAGGCTCCCGGTTCGTAAGAGCTTAATAGACTGGCTGATCAGTCACGATAAGCCGACTTCACAGGAGCCACCTTTAGAATTGTCTGACGAAGGCTGAACCGCTCGCGAGCGAGGCACGAAGCATGAACCAAGATGACCGCATCCGCCAACGTGACCAAGAACGTCTTCAGGCGATGATCCGTCTGAGTGGTCAGCTAGTAGCGTCCAGACAGATAAGAGTTTTGCTCCAATTCCTTCAGGCGGATGACACCTGCCGTTTGTTGTCGTCCGCCACGACGCTGAGAGCTGGCCTAGCAAGTGCAGTTCTGCTGCGCTTTGGAATCGACACGATAGCAACTGGTTTCTGGCTAGCTTTTGTCGCGCCCGATGCATATTTCGTTGGCCAAGGTCAGGACCATATTCCTTCGGACCTCAGCCGCATAGTACAAGCGCTACCTGCAGCAGCACGAGACATGCTTGACGGCGTTCTAAAGCGGCCCGTCAACAATGATCCAGCCAAAACGCTCCTGAGCTATGTCCTCAACCCAGCGACTCACGGCGATGCCCTTGTGAACGTGCAACGGGTCGGCAGTGCTCCTGCAGCGGGTTTCGATTGGGCGACTCATCTGAGAGATGTTATGCAGGCCCTGACACACAACTTCGCAGTCCTGCTACGTGACGATGCCGGTATCGACGTATTTCAGATGATGGAATCTACCAGAATCAGCTCTGACCTAGCCGAGTCTCGACCCTAATGAGGCCACACGAGCGCGAACCCATTTTGGCCGCCGTCCGCGTCACCGACATCCGTCGAGCACCGGCGATTATGAATGGTTCCATTGCGAGAGTCGCCACATTAGTGTGCGAATCTTCGCGGGACGAGAACAGCTTTGAGACAGACACAAACCTGCTCGATGCAAGTCTGCTGGATACGATAGAGCGATTGCAGGCGCATGGCTTTACCGTGGTAGCACTGCCTGCCGACATACGCTATGAGTACGACACGACGAAGATGATGAACCTTGTGCTGTCGACAGCTCTCCGGAAAGCAGCAACCTTGATTGATTTACGCGGAGAACCTGATATGGAACGCGGTTATGACAAAGCCCTCGCGAGAGCCGTCCTGGCAGTCCTGGATCCCGCGTATCCCTCAGGTCTCACAAATATGGAGATCAAACACGCTCTGCCGGATGAGCCAAGCGACCGAGCGTTACTCAACGCTCTTGACGCGCTGGAAGGAGATGGTTTCATCAGTGGCAAAGGGCTCAAAAGCAGTACATCAGGAGGTCGGGAGTTGGTCACTATGGCTAACGTCAAAATTACTGCCGAAGGCCGGAAGCATTTGGCTGGTACCGCAAGCCAGCCCAACACGGTTATTCACGGTGATCAGAACATCAACTACGGAACCGCCGGAGCGATAGGTACGCGGTCTACTGGGACCATCAACTTTCAGCAGCAGTGGTCAGCGCTTCAGAACGAGGTAGATTTGAAGCTCCTCGCGAGCCAGCTCGACTACCTTCGCACTGCGTATACCCCGGAACCTTCATCCCAGCGTAGCCACGCACGTACAGCCGGGTTCTTAGCCGAAGCAGAAGAGTACGCGGAGCAGGGTGACGGCTCTAAGACGATGGAAGCATTGTCGAAGGTGGGAAGCTACATGCTGGACTTTGCTAAAGAGATCGGCACTGACCTTGCGGCAAAAGTAATCGCGAAAGCGGCGGGTCTCGATTCCTAATTCTGAGCTGCCTCACGTTTGCGGACCGGATGATCAATCCGGCGCAGAAGCTCGGTGCAACGCCCTATAAACGCCGTTATCGCCACTAATGAACTATAGGAATGCCGCCGTTTAGGATTCCACTACGGCTTCTTCCAACCCGCCGGATCGTCCATGCGCAACCTCAAAACCCCATAATGCTGTACCCGCAATCCACGTAATGGACCTCCCCCGTCGTCCCGCTCGATAAATCACTCGCGAGATACACCGCAGCCTTAC
>CAXUND010000114.1:0-9725 GCA_964252445.1 uncultured Acidobacteriaceae bacterium
TCCTGCTCGATCGAGCCGGACTCGCGCAGGTCCGACAGCATCGGCTTCTTGTCGCCGCCGCGCTGTTCGCTGGCTCGCGACAGCTGCGAGAGTGCGATCACCGGCACATCCAGCTCCTTGGCCAGCGACTTGAGCCCGCGCGACACGGCTGACACTTCCTGCGTGCGGTTTTCATAGCGCTTCGCGCCGATTCCCGGCGCACCCCCCGACATCAGCTGCAGATAATCAATGACGATCAGGTCGAGCCGCCCGGCCATCTGCCGCAGCCGCCGCGCCTTGGCCCGCATCTCGGTCAGCGAGATTCCCGGAGTGTCATCGATGAAAATTCTCGCCTCGACCAGCCGCTCGAGCGCCGCGGTCAGCTTGTCCTGATCCTCGCGCAGCAGAAAGCCCTTCTGGATCTTCTGCGAATCGACCAGCGCCTCGGACGCCAGCATTCTCCTCAGCAGCGACTCCTTCGACATCTCAAGCGAGAACACCCCTACCGTCATGCCTCCGCGAACCGCCGCGTTCTGCGCGATGTTGATCGCCCAGGCGGTCTTGCCCATTGAAGGCCGAGCCGCGATGATGGTCAGCTCCGACTTCTGCAGTCCGCTGGTCATCTTGTCGAACTCGTCGAACCAGGTTCGCAGACCGGTGACCTCGCGTGCGCCCTCCTGGATCAGCTTGTCGATCGACCCGAAGCTGCCGGCGACGATGTCTTTGACTTCGAGAAACCCGCGCGCAATGCCATGCTCCGATACCTGCAGCAGGTCGCTCTCCGCGCGGTTCAGCACGTCGAGCGCCTCGTCCGACTGGTCCGCGGCCTGGGTGATCGCCGTCGAGCAGACGTTGATCACCTGCCGCAGGATGGACTTATCCTTGACGATGCGAACGTACTCCTCGATTGAGACCCGCCGCGGCAGCCCTTCAGTGAGCGATGCCAGGTAGGCGGTCCCGCCGATCGCCTCAATCTCCTTATGCTTTGAAAGCTCCTCGCGCAGGGTGACGATGTCGACCGCGCGTCCGGCGTCCATCAGGTCCGCCATGCGGGTAAAGATGCGGCGGTGCTGATCGAGCGCAAAGTCAGCCTGCGTGATGCGCTCGGCGGCCTCGTTGTAGGCGTGATTATCGAGCAGGATTGCGCCCAGGATGGAACGCTCGGCATCAATCGACGCCGGCAGGCCCCGCTCAAACTGAATTTCAGGTGTAGTCGCCATTGATTGTTAGTCTAGGCGGCTTCCTCTACCAAACGCACACTTGTAGATCACCCCGACGACTGTGAATCTAGAGGGAAACTAGGAAATCTGATCCCGGGAAGGCGATTATCTCTGACCGCCGCAAGCACAGGACGCTGTGAACAAGCTGTGGAGGTGCGTGCATAAGCGGTACTGACGCTGATTCCGGTATCAAGGCAGATTCCCCACACCGATCGGGCTATTTAGGAGCCCAGGCGCACATAATCCGGTCGGTCGGCGAGGGTCTTGTGTCGATAGCCCTTGACGATCGTGCGGTTGCGCAGAAAAAACACACCCGGCAGCTGAGTCTTGTCCTCTCCACGCGCCATGCCCACGCCGTAGCGCAGCAGCGGACGCTGGATCCACTTCACGATGGAGGCCATCCCGAAGTATTCCGGCAGAACCAGGGTCTTCAACAGCCGGAAAACGGGGCTTTGGTAGAGTGCCATGGTCGGATCGCTGACGCGCTCGACCTCTGGGATCCGGAAGCGGGCAAAGAATACCTGGGCCCGCTCCGGTTGCGCCATGTGCACAAACACCGGCCGCACTCCGCGGCGGTCCAGCTCGGGCATCGCTTTGGCAACGTCCGCGATTGCCTCCCGGCAGAAGGAGCAGCCAAAGTGCCGCAAAAAGATGAGCAGCATAGGCTTCTCATCGAGCAGGCTCAGCAGCGTCTTGCCAGATTGTGTCTTCGTCTTCCCGAAAAGCTCGACAAGGTCCTTATCCTCGTGCACCCTGGCGTTCTTGATCTCGGCCGTAGTCACCTTCACCCTCTATTCCAGCGCCAAACTCTACCAATTCTCTGACCTCATTTTATCTGCTCCCCCGAGGAGCGACGGTCGCCCGCGCGGGGGCGAGACGGTATCATGGAGAGAGCGAACATGAGACGTAGCATCCCGCACACCGTACTCTCGCTGCTGTTCACGCTGGCGGCAGCTCGTGGCCAGCAAACTTCCTCCGGGGCCGCAGAGCAGCCGCCTGAGGTCAAGCAGTTCCAGCACATTGAGGACAGCTGGAGCATCGCCTACGTCAACCGCGACCAGTTCGGCATGGAAGCCCTGCTCTCGCCCACGTATGTGGATGTTTCCGCCGGGGGCACGATTGAGACCCGCAACCAGCATATTGCCGACATGTACCAGCATCTCAATGGCGATATCCTTTCGATGGAGCAGCGGGTCGTCAATGTCCGCGTGCTGGGTGACGTTGCCCTGGTTGAAGGCACCTATATCCTGCGCCACAAGCGGGGTGGGCACACCTATGACGAGCGCGGCATCTTTACCCACGTCTACCAGCACACCCGCGCCAACTGGCTGTGCCTGACCTCGCAGCGCACAGCCGTCGTCGATCAGCCCGAGGACCGGGCGAAGGCTTCCGCAAAGAAGTCCAATGCAGAGCTGCCGTTTCACATTCCCCTGGTGTACAAGGGCGACACGCCGACACCGCCCGCTGCCAACTCTCCGGCGCAGCCCCCGCAGTAGTCGATGCATACGCGGCCCGTCTGGGCGGAGGTGTCGCTCGGCAGGCTCAAGCGTAACTTCCGTCGGCTGCGTTTATCCGCGCCCGAGGCTGAGTTGCTCGCCGTGATCAAAGCCGATGCCTACGGCCATGGAGTGGGGCTTTGCGGACCGGCACTCACCAGTGCCGGCGCCCAGTGGCTAGGAGTCACTCACGTTGAGGAAGGGGTTGCCCTGCGAGCAGTCCTTCCAAACGCAAGTCCCGGCTACCGCATTTTGATCATGTCGGGGCTTTGGCGGGGCGAAGCCGCAGCGTGTATCAGGCACCGGCTTACGCCGCAGGTCTGGGAGCCGTACCACTTCGAGCTGCTGCGCGGCGCGGCCGGGAGCGAACCGGTTGCCGTGCACCTTGAGGTGGATACAGGCATGTCCCGCCAGGGAGTTCCTGTCGAGGAACTGGGCGAGCTGCTTGACGAGCAGGCCACCTCGCCGATCGAGTTAGAGGGCCTTCTCACGCACTTCAGCGGACCCGAGATGCTGAGCGCGCCGGACACATCAACGCAGATAGCCCGCTTTGCCGAGGCGCTGGAAATTGTCAAGAGCCGCGGCAGGAAGCTCCGGTACATCCACGCGGGCAACTCCGCGAATGTTCTCAGTCACCGCGAGACAGCGCAACTCGCAGCGTTGGCCGAGAGGCACGGAGCCCGCCTGATGATGCGCCCGGGTCTGGCGCTCTACGGATGCCCGGTCCGCTTTCACCCCCTGCAGACTGATGCGTCCTTACTGGAGCCGGTCCTCAGCTGGAGAAGCCGCATTGTTTCCCTGCGGACGATTGCAGCCGGCACTGGGGCGGGCTACAACTCTGCGTTCGTTGCCGAGCGTCCAACACGACTCGCCCTGGTTCCCGCAGGCTATGCCGATGGTCTTAACCGCCTGCTCTCGAACCGGGGCAGCATGCTCGTCCGCGGTCACCGGGCACCGATTGCCGGGCGCGTGTCGATGGACCAGACCATCCTTGACGTCACTGACGTTCCCGCAGTCACCATCGGCGATGAAGTCGTCATTCTTGGCGAGCAGGGAAGCCAGAGGATCACCGCGTACGATCACGCCGATCTCTGCAGAACCATTCCCTATGAGATCCTCTGCAACATCAGCGGCCGCGTACCCCGTATTGCAGTTGACTAGCCTGCCACCACAATCCTGCACCGTCATCCTGAGCGGAGCGAAGGATCTGCCGTGGCTTGCAGCGATGCCGCGGCCGCCTCGTGCGGCCCCACCGGTATCCTGAAGAAATGCTTCACAAGCTCTATGCAGACTGGATGTTCCGCTGGGAGACCGCCCTCACCACCCGCGATGAAAACCGCGTCGTCCGCCCGGTCGAGTGGGGTTTTGATTGGCTGGCCGAGTACACGACTGCTGTCCTCCCGGCCAGGGATCACCGGGCACTGCCCGCGACCGGTTCCAACTCTGTGTCGGCTGAAGAGCAGGAAATGCTCCGCATCAACCACGCGATCGTCGCAGACTCGGCACGCTTCTACGGTTATGCGCCGCCTACCGACTACCGACTCGAAACCCGCCATCCCCAACTCTTTCCCACCAACGTACGCCCCGAGACACTTGCCCATGATGCGGAGCTGAAGGCTCGCGCCGCGGCGGGCCGGCTCCATACCGCGGAGTTCCTGCGCTTCACCTCGCCTGTCCGTACCCCACATCCGGAAAACGATCTCGTCAACGCCCGGTGGTACCCGGCTTCGCCTAAAAAGCTCGCGGTCAGAAAAGCCCGGACAGGCCGCCGGCCAGCCATGATCGTGATGCCCCAGTGGAACGCTGACGCCTTCTCCCACAACGCGCTGTGCAGCATCTTCAACCGCATGGGCATCTCCGCACTGCGCCTCTCAAAGCCCTACCACGACATCCGTCGCCCGGCGGAACTCGAGCGGTCTGACTACGCCGTTTCCTCGAACATCGGCAGAACCATCGCCGCGTGTCGCCAGGCTGTGGTCGATATTCGCTGCTGCGTGGACTGGCTTGCATCCGAGGGCTACGACCAGTTCGGGGTGCTCGGTACGTCACTCGGCAGCTGTTACGCCTTCATCGCCGCTGCCCACGACCCACGCCTTGAAGTCTGCGCCTTTAACCACGCATCTACTTCGTTCGGCGACGTAGTCTGGACAGGCCAAAGCACTCGCCACATTCGCGCGGCCTTTGAGCAGGCCGGGCTGACCCAGGACCGCATCAAGGGTGTCCTCGGCGCCACCAGCCCGATCCACTACATGGAGCGCTTCGCCCGCACAGCAAAGGAGAGTCAGCGCCGGACCTTAGTGGTTCACGCGACCTACGACCTGACCTTCCTGGTGAAGTTTTCGAAAGAAGTGCTGCGGAGGTTTGAGGAGCTGGGAATAAGACACATTTCGAAGGTTCTTCCGTGCGGTCACTACACAACAGGGGAGACACCGTACAAATTTATAGACGGATGGTACCTCGGCTCCTTCGTCTATCAGGCTTTCAACATTCGCCAGGAGTGAACAAGAAAAAGTCCGGGCTGTAAGCCCGGACTTTTCTCTTGCACACCTCATCTCACCAGACTTGGCTCTGTCGTGGCGCAGGCTTGGCAAACTTACTTCTCTATGCCCGTGCCCGGAGCCGCATCACGAACCGATGAAGCGTCAGGCATGGCACGAGGAGGCACGTCCTTGTAGCTCAGGAACTGCCCCTGCTCATCCCGCCGCTGCTGCAACGTGAAAGGTGTTTCTCTCTGCGCCGCCTGCTGCTTCACCAAGTCCTGATCGATCAACGCGCCCTGTGAAACACCTGGGAATCATAGGTTCCATAATTAATTCCTCCTGTGACCAAGTCTCCCCTGATCTCACCATTTCCGCGAGAGTACCAACGCATCCCCATGCGCAAAAAATTTTGGCATAGAGTTTCGAGCAGCGGTCGAGACAAACGGCTGATCGAGAAACGCTCCCGGACGCTACAATCCCTCACATGCGTGATGCCCCCCTCACCTACTGCTCCAAAACTCACGGCGACAAGGACCTCACCGTCCTCACCTTGACTGGGCCGTGCACTCTTGCCAATCTGTTCGTCTTTCAAAAAGCTCTTAAATCTCCGATAACCACTAACATCCTCATCGACTTCTCCGCCGCCGAGTACATGGATTCGGCCGGCTTGGGCGCGCTGATGAACTTCTACGTCTCAACCACCCGCCACAACCGCAAACTACTGCTCGCCGGGCTCAATTACCGCCTCCAGGCGATGCTTGAGAGCACCCGCGTCCAGTCGCTGCTTAGCGTTTTTCCGACCGTCGAAGCCGCCACAGCGAGCCTTTAACTTCGACCCGCCCCGTTGCGCATCTCTCTTCATTAGGGGCAGACGCGTGAACAGAAGAGCACTCATCGCCGGAGCTACCGGCATCGTCGGCGGCAACCTGGCCCGCCACCTCGCTGAGCAAGGCTGGGAGGTCTACGGACTAGCCCGCAAGCCCGCCGCGCTCCCCGGCATCCAGCCGATCGCTGGCGATCTGCTCGACCCAGCTGCACTGAAAGCCGCGCTCGCCCCGCTGACGCCCACCCACATCTTCTTCTGCACCTGGCTGCGCCAGCCAACCGAAGCAGAAAACGTCCGCGTGAACGGCGCCATGATCCAAAATCTCTTCAACGCGCTCTCGCCCGCCGCGCGTCTGGAGCACGCGTCGCTGGTGACCGGCACCAAGCAGTACTTGGGTCCGTTTGAGGCTTACGGGCAGACAGCCGCAGAGACGCCCTTCCGCGAAGACACGCCCCGCCTGCCCGGCCTGAACTTCTATTACACGCAGGAAGACATTCTCTTCACCGAGGCCGCGCGCCGCGGCTTCACCTGGACCGTTGCGCGGCCCCATTCGATTATCGGCTTCGCCCTCGGCAACGCCATGAACATGGGCGTCACGCTCGCCGTCTACGCGACCCTCTGCCGCGAGACTGGTCGTCCCTTCATCTTTCCCGGCTCACACTTTCAGTGGAACGCCCTCACCGACGTCACCGACGCTCGCCTCCTGGCACGGCACCTGCTGTGGTCCGCGGAAACCCCGGCAGCGCACAACCAGGCCTTCAATGTCGTCAATGGAGACATCTTTCGTTGGCGCTGGCTTTGGCCCCAACTCGCCGCCTACTTTGGTGTCGAGTCGCAGGGTCCGCCGCCGGACGCGACCGCTCCGCTCAAGCCCCGCATGGCCGAAGCCGCCCCTATCTGGACCAAGTTCGCTGCTCAGTTCTCCCTCGCTGAGCCAGATGTGAACCGGCTCGTCTCCTGGTGGCACACCGACGGCGATCTTGGCCGCACGCTCGAATGCGTCAATGACATATCGAAGAGCCGGCGTCTCGGCTTTCCCTCCTTTCAGGAGACGCCGGCTTCTTTCTTCGAGCTCTTCGACCAGTTACGGGAAGCGCGCATCATCCCGGACAAATCGACCGAGAATCTCTGACAGCGGCGGGACTACAATTTGAGGATGCTCGACGCCATGTCGCTTCCCCTCGCCCAGGCCGATCCGGAGATCGCCCACGCTCTCGACAACGAAGCCCGCCGCCAGCACGAGGGTCTCGAGATGATTGCGTCGGAGAATTTCGTCAGCCAGGCGGTGCTTGAGGCCGCGGGCTCCGTCTTCACCAATAAGTATGCCGAGGGCTACCCGGGGCGCCGCTACTATGGCGGGTGCGAGTATGCCGACGTCGTCGAGTCGCTCGCCCGCGATCGCGCCAAGGATGTCTTCGGCGCCGAGCACGCAAATGTCCAGCCGCACTCGGGCTCGCAGGCGAACGCCGCAGCTTACATGGCGGTACTCGAGCCCGGCGACACCATCCTCGGCCTCGACCTCGCCCACGGCGGCCACCTTACCCACGGCCACAAGCTTAACTTCTCGGGCAAGCTCTACAAGGTCGCCTCCTACACCGTGCGCCGCGACACCGAGCGCATCGACTACGACGAGCTCGCCTCGATCGCCGAGCGCGAGCGTCCCAAGCTGCTGATCGGCGGCGGCAGCGCCTACCCGCGCCAATTTGACTTTCCCCGCATGCGGCAGATCGCCGATGCGGTCGGCGCCCTGCTGCTCATCGACATGGCGCACTTCTCGGGGCTGGTTGCCGGTGGCGCCCACCCCTCGCCGGTGCCGCACGCGCACATTGTCACCACCACCACGCACAAGACTCTGCGCGGCCCGCGCTCGGGGCTGATTCTGCTGGGAAAAGCTGATCCGTTCGCCGGCACCGCGCATGAGCAGAAGTCCACCCTGGCCGCCTCCATCGACCGCTGCGTCTTTCCCGGCCAACAGGGCGGTCCGCTGGTCCACATCATCGCCGCCAAGGCGGTCGCCTTTCGCGAGGCGCTCGAGCCTGAGTTCCGCGCTTACGCCCGCCAGGTCATCGCGAACGCACAGGCGCTCGCCGCCTCGCTCGCCGAGCACGGCTTCCGCGTTATCTCCGGAGGCACAGACACCCACGTCCTGCTCATAGATGTCTTCCAGAGGGGCATGCTGGGGTCCGAGGCCGAACACGCTCTCGGCGAGGCCGGCATCACCGTCAACAAGAACGCCATTCCCTACGACACAAACCCACCGATGAAGCCGAGCGGCGTGCGCCTGGGCACGCCTGCCTTGACCACCCGCGGCATGCGCGAGCCCGAGATGCGCCAGATCGCGTCTTGGATCAAGGACGCGCTCGAGCATCGGGCGGACCCAGTCGCGCTCACCCGCATTCGCGGACAAGTGCTGGAGTTGGCCGACCAGTTTCCGCTGTACAGCTGGCTGCGTGAGCCGGTCCACGCCGCGGTCTAGGCTTCTGCGACCGGAGTAGACTCAGCCACGCCACTCGAGAAGTCAGCGCCGCTAGTATAATCGAAGCTGTGATCACGGCAGCGAGGTAGGGGATCCCGGATGACTTCGATGAACTCTCTTTCGAAGCACTGAACTTTTGCAGCGAGGGCGAATGACAAACGACATATGGTTTGCCGTACTTCCCGCGACCATTCCAACCCTCGCAGTTCTGGTTGGCATATTAGTTAACCAGAATGGATTGAACAGGCTTGATGCCCGGATTACCTCGCTCGAACTAATGACTTGACGGAGAATGAACTCCCTGTCCGTGGAGATTGTTGCTCTTCGCAAGCAGCTTTACGATGACATCATCATGCTCGTCGGGCGAGATACGGACAAGGCGGAGCGGCTGGCCCGGCTCGAAGAAAGAAACAAGTAAAGATGTTCAGCGACTCAGGCGAGCGGGTGCACGCCGCGGTCTAAATGCTGATTCATCGTCGGCCTGGTGGAGTAAAGTACCTGTTTAGCGGCGCACCGGGACGGAGGCGCGCGTGAGATGGGAAACATCAAGAACGCTGTCTTCGGAGAACCGAAGGTTGTTGTCGATGTAAAAGCCATCACACCGCGCGCCCTGACGGATCGCGAGGTGGGTTGGATTAAAGAGATCCTACAGGTAAGCAGAAGTTGGCAGGATGCAGACATAACCCGGGCGCAGGTCGTCGCAGAAGGGTTTTACGGCGTAAGCCCATGTTTTAAGCTCAGAGCGCCCACCCCGGAAAATCCCTCCTTTCAGTCGGCCCAGGAGGCGGTTAGGAGTGTTTGGATCGAAACCGCTGACGGCGCCGTGATCAACATCCAGCTTTCACAATTCGAAGGAAGGTTGACGGAGTTGTATGTGCTCTTCGTCGACACTAAGCACCCACGTCGTAAGCTTCCGGACACTTGGATCGAGCACTCCCACCAAGCTGTACGGTGTGACTGAAGGCTGGAGAGTCTGAGCGGGCTTAAATCGATTGAGCCCTTTTACAACGCCAAGCCAGCGGCGACATCATAGTGGCTAGCGCTCCCGCGCAAAGGGCAAAATCATGGACCGCAGAAATTTCCTGAAGACCGCTGCTGCTACGACTGCTGCGCTAACTACTGCCAGCTTGCATGCCCAGGCTGGCGCGTCGGCCGCAGCGTCAACTAGCCCGACCAGGCGCCCCGAGTCCCCAAACATGCTCTACCGCGAGCTAGGCAAGACCGGCGAACGCGTCTCCGCCATCGGCC
>CAXUND010000115.1:0-9613 GCA_964252445.1 uncultured Acidobacteriaceae bacterium
TGCATTGGTGGACGCGGTAGGAATCGAACCTACAACCTGTCGATTAAGAGTCGAATGCTCTGCCAGTTGAGCTACGCGTCCGGAATCCTGCGAGAGGGTGGAAGATGGGTACCGGGCGGTACCCACGGCGGCTAATATCACTCCACCTCCAGAAGCATAGCATACCGGCTTGCGGGGCCTAGCCCACTCGACGCCGCTTGGGTTTGTCTTCTGCTTTCGACGCAGTCTTTGAAGGAGCCTTTCTCTCAGGCTCACTCTCGGGCACGGCCGCGGCTCCTTCGCGCTGCTGGATGCTCTTGCGCAGAGCATCCATCAGGTTGATGACCGGCGCCATCTTCCGGGGCGGCTGCTCAGGGCCCGGCGCTGCTTCGCCCGCGCTCTTGGACTCGATCAGCTTTTCCACCCGCTCCTCGTACTCGTTCTTAAATTGCTCGGGGTGGAACTCACCTGCAAGCTGCTGCATGAACTGCTCGGCAAGGGTGACCTCCTGCGGCTGCAGCGAGAGCTCCTCATTGGCTCCGTACTCGGCTACTTCGCGCACCTCTTCCGGATAGTAGAGCGTGTGCAGGACCAGCCCCTTGGAATATGGCCGGATGAGCACGACCTGCTCTCTCTGGTGCAGCGTGATCTTGGCGACCGCGCCCAGGTTGAGCCGCTGCATGCCCTGCATCAGCAGCGAGTACGCGCGGCGCCCGGGCTCCTCGGCCACAGTATAGTAGGAGCTCTCGTAGTAGATAGGATCCACGTCGGCAAGCTTGACGAACTGGACGATGGCCATGGTTTCGGACGAAGCCGCCTCAAGCGCCTTCAGCTCTTCACTGCTGATGATGAGATAAGTGCCATCCTGCGCGGGATAGCCCTTTACGATCTCGCTGCGCTCAACCACGCGTTCATCTGTTGGACAGTAGAGCTGCTGCTTGATGCGCGTACCGCAGCTGGCGTGGATCTGGTTGAAGCCGATATGCTGCTCCCGCGCGGCCACGTACAGGCGAATAGGGACCGAGATCAGGCCGAACGAGATGTAGCCCTTCCAAACAGTCGACGCCATGCACTCTCCTTGCCCGCATTGAGATGTCTCTGAAGCACGCCCGGTTAGCCGTCAGCGGCCGCTCCGGCGTACAAGACCGGATTCAGCTCCGGGTCATTGTACATCTTGAGCTGCCGGTAGAGCTTAAAGCGGCGCCTGCCGGCAAGCACTTCGTCCCAAAGCCGGTCAAAGCAGCCGACGAGATCAGCGCGCTGCTCTTCAAGGATGGCCAGCCGCTCACGGTTGCGCGCCAGGTGCTCCGGCATGCGGGATGCCTCGGCGCGCGCCATCTCTTCGCGCGTGTGAAAAATCTTGAGCGCCAGGATCGAGAGCCGATCGATGATCAATCCCGGGCCCTCGGAGTGAAGCTCGGCCAGGGGATGGGGCAGACCGAGCGGTGCGAGCGCGTCCAACAGCAGCACGTCGCACCGCTCTGCCAGATCATTGCGGCGCTGGTTGGTGCGGTCGATGAGCCGCTTCACTTCAGCCAGCTCGCGGTCTGACGCCTGGCTCGCGCGCGCGCGATCCTCGCTATGCCACAGCTCAAAGTTGGCGAGGTGCTGCGCGAGGATGGTCTGCTCGAGGGTGACAGGATCCTCATTCGTCGAGGGCAAGCTTTCGTGCCAGCGGCGCGTGGCTTCGTCATGGAGAGCAGCAAGCGCCGGGATGGGAGGGGCAGTGAGCATTTCGCGGTCGAGTCTTTATGGTAGAACGGTGGCACAAGTCCTGCGAGGTCCGCCAGGCATCGGACTACTTATGAGAGACCAGCGCATCCTCTGCATCACCAGCTATGAGAAAGGGCAGGCATTCCTGCGCCAGGCGGCGGCGCTCGGCCTCAGGGTCACCCTGCTCACAGTCGACGAGCTGCGGAACGCAGACTGGCCTCATGACATTCTTGAGGAACTGATCACCCTGCCGGCAGGCTTGTCCCTCGAACAAGTCACCAACACGGTCACGTATTTGGCGCGCAGCCGCAAGTTTGACATGCTGGTGGCCCTGGACGAGTTTGACATGGAGAACGCCGCCGCACTGCGCGAACATATGCGGCTACCGGGCATGGGGCGCACCGTCACCTCCCACTATCGTGACAAGCTGGCCATGCGCGATGTGGCTTCGCGGGCAGGCGCATTGGTGCCTGAGTTCATCGGGGTGCTGAACTACGACGATCTGCGCGAGTACATGGCTCGCGTGCCCGCGCCCTGGGTGCTGAAGCCGCGCGCCGATGCATCGGCGATCGGCATCCGCAAGATCTACGCCAGCGATCAGCTTTGGCGGACGCTGGACGAGCTTGGAGACCGCGGCAGCACTTACCTGCTGGAGCAGTTCGTACCCGGAGAGATCTTCCACGTAGACTCCGTCCTCTCTGAGGGCAAGGTGCTCTTCCGGTCGGTCAGCCAGTACGGCAAGCCTCCCATGCAGACCATGCACGAGGGAGGCGTGTTTACGACGCGTATCCTCGATCGAAGGTCCGCTGAGGCCAAGGCGCTTGAGCAACTCAACGACTGGTTGATGCCGGCCATGGGCATGGTACGCGGCGTCACCCATGCCGAGTACATCCGCGCCCACGCAGACGGCCGCTACTATTTCCTCGAAACAGCCGCACGCGTGGGCGGTGCATTCATCGCCGACGTGGTCGAGGCCGCAACCAACGTCAACCCGTGGAAGGAGTGGGCGCGCATTGAGGTGGCGGCACTTCGGGGCGAAACCTACAGCCTCCCCGAACTGCGGCAGGAGTACGCCGGCAGTGTGATCTGCCTGGCCCGCACCTCGGACCCGGATACCACCATGTTTGACGCGCCGGAGATCGTCTACCGGCTCAAGAAGCATCACCACGCCGGGCTGATCGTTCGCTCGCCTGATCCTGAGCGCGTTCGGCTGCTGCTGGAGGAGTATGGGGAGCGCTTCGCCCAGGAGTACCTGGCAACTGCGCCGGTACCGGACCGGGCGACGGCATAAATGCGGAAAGGAATAATGCTGTGAGTGAAGGTTTGCAGTTCCCGCACCGGCGCTTCAATCCTCTGCGTGGCGATTGGGTTCTGGTCTCGCCGCATCGGACTGCCCGTCCATGGCAAGGTGAGGTGGGCGCCCCCTCCGGTTTTTCCGGTGTTCACTATGACCCGAAATGCTATTTATGTCCGGGCAATGAGCGAGCCGGTGGGCACCAGACCCCCAAGTACGAGCACGTGTATGTATTTGACAATGATTACGCCGCGCTGCTGCCGGACTCGCCCGCGCCGGAACCTACCGGTTCGCCACTGCTGCGTGCCGAGCGGGAGACCGGCCGTTGCCGCGTTCTCTGCTTCCACCCCGACCACTCGCTCACGCTGGCGCTGATGGAGCCGGCGGACATTCGCGTGGTGGTCGATGAGTGGACGAATCAGTTTGTAGAGCTGAGCGCCCGTCCGGAGATCAGCTACGTGCAGATCTTTGAGAATCGCGGCGCCATGATGGGCGCGAGCAACCCTCATCCGCACGGGCAGATCTGGGCCACCGAGCACGTGCCGGATGAGCCTGCAGCCGAGGCCATCGCACAGGCCAGATATCACGACGAGCATGGGAGCTGCCTGCTGTGCGACTACGCGGCGCTTGAAGCTCGCGAGCAGGCCCGCATCATCTGCGAGAATGAGCACTTCCTCGCAGTGGTGCCCTGGTGGGCGGTGTGGCCGTTTGAGGCCCTGGTGCTCTCGAGGGCACACGCCGGATCGATGGTGGACTTTTCGCCCGCGCAGAAAGACGGGGTGGCGGACATCCTGAGCCAGCTCACTGTGCGCTATGACAATCTCTTCGAGACCAGCTTCCCCTACACCATGGGCTTTCACCAGGCGCCCTGCGATGGAACAGCCCAGCCGGGCTGGCATTTTCATGCGCATTTCTACCCGCCGCTGCTGCGCTCGGCCACGGTGAAGAAGTTTATGGTCGGCTTTGAAATGCTGGGCATGCCGCAGCGGGACATCACCGCGGAAGGCGCGGCGGAGCGCCTGCGGGCGGTGCCTTCAGTGCACTTCACCAAGCGTTAGCGAGGAGATCACCAGCGACCCGGCCGTAGAATGGCAGGAGCAGGGCGAGAATGCATGACCACCCCAGTCCTTATCCCGATAGCCGAGTACCTCAACACGACCTATCGGCCCAACCGCGAGTACATAGACGGCCTGGTGCCAGGGCGCAACTTGGGCAAGTGGGAGCACGCGAGGATCCAAGCTCTGTTGACCATCTGGTTTGGTCAGCATGAACAAGCGTGGGGCATCCAGACTGCAACCGAGTGGCGCACCCAGGTATCAAGCACTCGAGTTCGAATCCCTGATCTTATTTTGGTCCGCGTCGGCGCGCAGCCAGATGTCCTCGACTCTCCACCCATTCTGGTGGTCGAGATCCTCTTCCCCGATGACACCTACTCTGATACACAGGAGCGGGCGAACGATTACCTCAGCATGGGCGTTGAAGCCATCTGGATGATCGACCCGAAAACCCGCATAGCGCGCGTGTGCTCCGGTCGCACGTGGACCCTCCCAACGCGACTGGAGGTCGCAGGTACTCCGATCTATGTCGAGGTCGAAACTCTTTTCGCGTCACTCGACACGCCTGGCGCACCGCCTCACCAGCCATGAGCACTCTTCTACCGATCGACGTCCGCATCACTCCGCGCAGCCTGCGCCTTGATCCGCCCATGACCGATGCGGAGTTTCAGGAGTTCTGCCTGGGCAACGATGTCGCGCGGATCGAGCGGACCAGAGAAGGAGTGATCGAGATGAATCCGCCGGCCGGGACTTACAGCAGCGATGGCAATGCCGAAATCGTGTATCAACTTCGCGCCTGGTGGAAGACCCACAAGCGAGGACGGGTATACGACTCTAGCGGCGGCTTCTACCTTGACGACGGCTCCATGCTGAGCCCCGATGCCTCGTACCTGACGGCTGAAACATTGGGGCGCTTGACCAAGGAGGACCGTCGTGGCTTTCCCCATGCGTGCCCTGATTTCGTCATTGAGCTTTTCTCCGAGACGGATCGCCTTCGAGATACAAAACAGAAGATGCAACGCTGGATCGAAAACGGCGCTCAGCTTGGCTGGCTCGTCGATCCCTACAAGCGAGCTGTTCATATCTACCGTCGAGACACTGCTACTGTAAGCAGCGGGCCGACCTTGGCGGGCGAAGGCCCGGTCGCCGGCTTTGCCCTTCAACTCAAGGACATTTGGGAGTGTTACGAGTTCTAAGGCAAAGCCACCAGGTCTTCCCGCATCGACACCTCAGCCCCGAGCCTGCGCCAGAACCCGGCTACCTCTTCAACCACGGCGGCAGACGCCAGCGGCGGGTAGGTGAGCGTGACTCGCCCCGCAAACTCAGGTCTCTCGAAGGAAACAGCGACACAGCGCTCCGGGCGGTACGTGCAGGACGCAAGATCAGCAATGCTCAGCGCCTTTGTCGGCGTAGCGAAGATGGCCAGCGGCGGAGCCATCCGATCAAGCAGGCTGAAGATTTCAAGCTTAGACTCCAGTTCATCCGGCACGCAGTCCAGGATCAGGTCTGCGTCGCGAACCGCATCTTCGACTGAGGTTGCGTACCGCACCAGGGCGGGGTCAGCGCCCGCTTCAATCACTTCGCCAACCGCCCGCCGCAGGCTCGACGGCAGCACGTCTTCAAGCGTGGTTATGAAGCCCGCGCGCGCCGATGCCAGCGCCAGGCGGCTGCCGAGTCCGCCCGCGCCGCCGCCGGCATGGATGATCGCAACCCGCTCGACCATGCCTAGCTTACAGAGGACTTCTTGGTGAGCGCATCCTGCACGGTTTTGGCGTTTGGCTCTGATTTTTCCAGATACTCGCTGACGCGGGTGCGCTCTTCCATGGTCAACGTGGGTGAAAGCGCAACGATGCGACGCAGTGTCGTCGATACATCATCAACCAGGTTCATCAAGCGGATTGCATCGCCTGAAAGTGGCATAAGTCTCCTTCAAACATTCGAGTGGATTATGTGTCCAGTATAGCCGGGCAAAAGGCACCTCCGAACTGCATCCAATTGACTGCCGACTGGCCCTGAAAAGAAGAGAGATGACCGACGACTGCCTCCGCTCCACGCTCGACACCGAAGCACGTGCGCCACGCTCCACCTATCGCCTCCAGATGCACAAGGACTTCACCTTCGCCGACGCTCAGGGCATCGTTCCCTATCTTAAGCAGCTGGGCATAGGCGACGCCTACGCCTCACCCATCTTTGAGGCGCGTCCGGGCTCCATGCACGGCTACGATGTAACCCGGCACGACCGGCTGAACCCGGAACTGGGCGGCGAGCCGGCCTTCCATCCCTTTGCCGCTACCCTCAAGGAGCATGGCTTAGGACTGCTGCTTGACATCGTGCCCAACCACATGGGGGTCGGCAATGACTCGGTTTGGTGGCAGGACGTGCTGGAGAACGGCCGAGCCTCCGTCTACGCCAACTACTTTGACATAGATTGGACGCCGCTCAAGGCCGCCATGCAGAGCAAGCTGCTTCTCCCCATCCTCGGCAAACAGTACGGTGAGGCGCTTGAGACTAAGGAAATCCAGCTGACTATCGACGAAGAAGTAGACGACGGAGCGCTCCCGCGCATCGCTTACTTCACGCACTCGATGCCGGTCGCTCCGCGAACCATCCCGTACATCTTCCCGGCGGAGCGCGATGCGGAGTTTGGCGTGAGCGCAGACTTGCGCGCCTTGCTCGATGAGTTGGCGGCGATCCCGCCACATGACACCGTTGACGCCGAGCTGGTGGCCACGCGACGCTCCCTGCTGCTGGAGTTGCGCCCGAGACTCGCCAAGGCTCTGGCGCAGCCGGCGAATCGTTCTGCATTTGATCAAGCCGCGACGGCCATGAACGGTGTGGAGGGAGACCCAGCTAGCTTTGACAGCCTTCATGCGCTACTTGAGGTTCAGCCCTACCGGCTGGCCTATTGGAAGACTTCTTCTGAGCAGATTAACTACCGGCGCTTCTTCGACGTGAACGATCTGGTCGGACTGCGGATGGAGAATCCAGAGGTCTTCGCAGCCACCCACTGCCTGATCCGCCAGCTGCTTGCGTCCGGTGAGGTCACTGGTTTGCGCATCGACCACTGCGACGGGATGTTCAATCCGCGGGAGTACCTGGAACATCTGCAGACGCTGTTCGTGGCTGCTAAGTGTGCGGGGCCGGTGGCAGGCGCAGATGCGACAGCCGCCGGAATCGAGAAATCAGTAGCAGAAGCCGTCAAGAACCACGAGTGGGGCAGCGCCAAGTGTCCACTCTACTGCGTCGTCGAAAAGATACTGGAGCCGGGCGAAGTGCTGCCCCGCGACTGGGCCGTCCAGGGCACTTCCGGCTATGACTTCGTGCATTTTGCAAACCAGATCTTTATCCAGCCGGAAAATCAGGAGCGCTTCGACCGCATCTACGCCGAGTTCATCGGCGGCGCGGTCAGCCCCGAGGAGATTATCTATCAGTCCAAGCTCAAGGTGATGGAGACCTCGCTCTCGAGCGAGACGCACGTGCTCACCAATCTGCTCTCGAGTATCGCGGGAGCCGACCGGCGGGCACGCGACTTCACCGACAGCCTGCTCGAAACAGCCATCCGCGAGACCATTGCCTGCTTCCCTGTTTACCGGACCTACATCGACGAGCGCGGCCTGTACTCCGACGGTGACCGTAAGGTCATCCTAGACGCGACCGCCGAAGCCAGGCGCAGGAACCCGGGGGTGGACACCTCAGCGTTCGACTTCCTGGAGCGGGTACTGCTACTCGATGGCCGCGGCGCTCCCGGTAACGAGGTTTTTGACGATGCTGTCCTCTACTTTGCCCTCAAGTTTCAGCAATTGACCGGTCCGGTCATGGCCAAGGGCGTCGAAGACACCAGCTTCTACGTCTACCTGCGCTTTATCTCCTCGAACGAGGTCGGCAGTGCGATGGAGGCTTTCGGGATCACCCCTGAGCTGTTGCACAAGGCCAACGCCGAGCGGCTCAAGCACACGCCGCACGCGATGCTCACCACCTCGACGCACGACACCAAGCGCAGCGAAGATGTGCGCAATCGGCTCAACGTTCTGTCGGAGATGCCGGCGGAATGGGCTCGCCAGATCAAGCGCTGGCGCCGGATGAATGCAAAATACAAGCAGACCTTTCCGGATGGCAGGGTTGCGCCGGATGCGAACGAGGAATACCTGATCTACCAGACGATCCTCGGGGCCTGGCCATGGGAGACGGGGCCTGCCGGCGACGCTGCCTTTGCCCGAAAGGAGTTCACCGACCGCATCACCCAGTACCTGCAAAAGGCTCTCAGCGAGGCCAAGGTCAACGTCAGCTGGGTCAATCCAAATCCGGAGTGGATCGGCGCAGTCCAGAAGTTTGTGACCGCCATACTGGTCCCGAAGGCGCCTGCAGGGGGCAACGTCACGGTAAAGTCTGCGTCCAGGCCGGCGCCGGAAACGCCGTTCGTAGAAGAGCTGCTACGCTTCATCAAGCCTCTTGAGCTGTTCGGCGCCGTTAACTCCCTCGCGCAGCTGGTGCTTAAGGCCACCTCGCCCGGCGTACCTGATTTTTACCAGGGAACGGAGCTCTGGGAGCTCTCGCTGGTAGACCCTGACAATCGCCGGCCTGTCGACTACAAGCTACGCGGGGAGTACCTGAGCCAGGTGGCAGAACTGGCAAAGAACGATGGCCCCACGGCCGTGGTAAAGACCATACTAGCCAATCTCTCTGACGGCCGCGCCAAGCTGTGGACGATGCAGCGGGTGCTCGAGTTACGTAACCGCCTGGGCACTGCCTTCACCGACAGCGCGTATACCCCGGTCGCTGTCAAGGAAAGTGACCATGCCATTACTTATCTGCGCGGCGAGGGTGTCCTGGCGGTGCTGCCACGCTTCCCCTACACGCTGATGCACGGCGAAGCCAAGCTGCCGCTCGCCGAGGCCTGGGGTAAGCGGCAGCTGACCTTGCCGCCCGGCGCGGCATCAAAGTGGACGAACATTTTCACCGGCGAAGAAGTTCATGCTGAAGGCAGCACTCTTCGTCTCAGCGAAGTCTTCAAGCACTTCCCGGTAGCGGTGCTGACGAGCGAGGGTGCGGCCTGATCACAAAAACAAACGCTACTCGGCCTGCCTCGGAACTCGTGACCCGATGATCATGGCGTGGTGACGGCCTTCGGGCGAGCCGCCGCTGACGCCGCCCTCTGCCGTCCGGCAGCGATCGAGATAGTCGCCGCGAGCCGAGAAGCATGCACCCTCGCACGAGTACACTTCTCTGCATGTTCTTACGCGCCGTGTTCCGCACGCTCGTCCTCACCGCCCTGCTCTCGCTCGTCGCCGCTTTCGCTCAGGAATCCAGGCTCGTCAATGGCTACGAGCCCAAGTGGTGGAAGGAAGCCGTCGTCTACCAGATCTACCCACGCTCCTTCAAGGATTCAAACGGCGACGGGATCGGCGACCTGCCCGGCATCACCTCCAAGCTCGATTACCTCCAGAAGCTGGGCGTCAACGTCATCTGGCTCAGCCCGCACTTCGACTCGCCCAACGCCCACAACGGCTACGACAACCGCGACTACAGCAAGGTGATCAAGGAGTTCGGCGACATGGGCGACTTTGACACGCAG
>CAXUND010000116.1:0-9548 GCA_964252445.1 uncultured Acidobacteriaceae bacterium
AGTTTGTGAAGGTCTATGCTTCAGGCATTCGCAATTGTGTCGGCGAGGCCATCCACCCCATGACCGGCCAGCTCTGGTGCTCGACCAACGAGCGTGACATGCTCGGCGATAACCTAGTGCCTGACTACATCACGCATGTGCAGGAAGACGGCTTCTACGGCTGGCCCTGGTACTACATGGGCGGCCCCGCGGGAGGCAAGCAGGACCCGCGTCACCAGGGCAAGCATCCGGAACTGCAGGCAAAGGTGCTGACACCGGACGTGCTGCTGCAGCCGCACTTTGCGTCGCTCGAAATGACGTTCTATGAGGGCTCGGCGTTCCCGGCCGACTACAAGGGGGATGTATTTGCGGCGGAGCATGGCTCGTGGAACAAAGCCAAGCGTGCCGGATATGAAGTGATCCGCGTGCCCATGCGCGATGGCAAGGCAACCGGGGAGTACGAGGATTTCCTGACCGGCTTTGTCACTGCGGACGGTAAGGTGTGGGGGCGGCCTGTGGGTGTCACAGTGGCGAAGGATGGATCGCTTTTTGTCACAGACGACGGTTCAGGGTCGATCTGGCACGTGACCTATGTCGGCGGCGGCTCGCAGATGAAAGCCGGAAATTAATTGCGTTTATTCAGGAGTAAGTCTGTGCCCGAGATCCCGTCCTGCGCCCATGTGGCCGACCATATCAAGAGGGTGAAGCCTGCCAGCAAGGGCTGCGCTGATTGCATCGCTGCCGGAGATACCTGGGTGCATGTGCGCATGTGTACGGAGTGCGGCTATGTAGGCTGCTGCGACTCGTCGAAGAACCGCCACGCACGCGGCCACTTCGCCCAGACGCAGCACCCGATTATCCAGTCCGCTGAAAAGGGTGAGGATTGGAAGTGGTGCTATGTCGATGATCGGTATGTGGCCTAGATAAGATCGAATACCGTAGCAGGCAGAACCTCGATGACTGATGCCCCCTCGCATTGGCTCTTAGTCTTCGTTCTCACTTTTCCTATCATGCTTCACGCCCAAGCGCCTCCTGGCTGCAAGACTGTTCACGGTCGTGCGAACTTATATAGCGGCGATGGCCAACGACGCATTTGGGCGATAGGTACTCACCACGAGTACACGCCTGATGAGTCTTCAATCGAGAGATTCGATGGGTGGCTGGAAGCGGGAGTGACGAAGAAGGAGCGAGAAAAAGGCTTTGCCAGCCCCGAGTCTATGCTCTATCTCTTTGCTGACTTTGAGATCTGTCCCACGGAGCCATTTAAACAGGGTTCCGTCCAAAGGGCTCGTATGCTCCGCGCTGACCACCGGCACTATGTACCGGTCCAGTGAGGACGCGAGCGTCTTAGTCCTGACGCGAGCACGTCCACTGGCGCGCGTAGCGCGCGTCTGCCCAGCTGGCAAAGCTAGATCTGCATGATCTCGGCTTCCTTCTTCTTCGCGACTTCATCCATGCGCTTGATCTCCTCATCGGTCAGCTTCTGCACTTCGTCAAGCGCCCGCTTTTCCTCGTCGGCAGAAATCTTCTTTTCTTTTGCCGCGGCCTTGATCGCGTCGTTGCCGTCGCGGCGGATATTGCGGGCGGCGGTTTTGTGCTCTTCAAGCACCTTGGCCAATTGCTTGACCACGTCGCGTCGCCGCTCCTCGGTCATCGGCGGCACCGGGACCCGGATGATCTTGCCATCGTTTTGCGGGTTGAAGTGGTAGTCCGAGGCGCGGATCGCTTTCTCGATCTCTCCGAGCAGCTTCGCGTCCCAGGGCTGCACCAGGATGGTGTTCGCATCGGGGCTGGTCACCTGGGCAACTGCTGAGAGCGGAGAGGGCGTACCGTAGTAGTCGACACGCACCGGGTCCAGCATCTGCACCGAGGCGCGGCCTGTGCGGATCGAGGTAAGCGTGTGACTGAAGTCGGCGACCGCTTTCGACAGTCGCGCTGCAACCTGGTGGTGCGTGTCCTTGAGAGCGGGTATTGCGGCCATGGCAGAAGCTGGCATGTGTTTGTATCCTCAGGCGGCGTTATTCGGCCTATTCTACCCGCGTCGGCTAAGGAGGTACATCCGGGCACGGAGGACGCTCTTCCACTCAGCCGAGGATGAATTTGGGGCCACGTGGAGAACGGCAGGCTGGCCGCGGGGTTTCCGCATGCTGACCCGCGCGTTGCGTGGGTGAATCGTGCTGGCTACAGAGAGCCCGCAGCGTGAGAAGCACAACGGTACCTTGCGGGCGGGGCGTGCTCGCCCCATGACCATTGACCTTTTAGAGGATACCGGGCCGACCGTCTGGTCTCGTCAAGATGAGCTGCAAGGCGCGCACCGAGGACGACGACGGCGGGCTTCTTAAGGGAAATAGGCAGCCCCTTCGTCGTGTGGAAAACGACTTCAAGAACCAAAACTGACGCACTGTGACGGGAGTACCGCCATGTGTTTCTCTTTCGGTTCAGCTCTTCTTCTTCACTTCCCCCGTCGTCAAGGTGAGCGTCTGCTGCTGCTTGTTGCGGATGACCGTCAGCAGCATGGGGCGGCCATGGTTTTGGTGCAATTGCTTCATCCAGTCCATGCGGGAGACGACCGGTTGCGAGTTGACGCGGAGGATCACGTCACCGGCCTTGAGCCCTGCGAAGCTGGCGGGGCTGTCCTGATTCACCGTCCGGACCAGCATGCCGGCGCCGTCATGTACACCGAAAAAGTCCGCAAGCTGAGTCGACAGAGGGTCGAGCTCCGCTCCCGTGTACAGCGGACTGACAGCGAATGCGCCGAACAAGCTCATGGCTCCCGAGCGGCCGCCTCCGGTTGCGCCCGCCAGACCGATCGCACCGCCTGCCGGGTCAGGATGCCAGGCCTGCGCGGCTACTTGAGCCTGGTCGGCGAGTTGAAGGGTGAGCGCGATCTGTTCGCCATCACGCACCAGCGCCAGCAGGATCTGCCGCCCGGGAGGAAGCGCGTGAAGCATGCGACGCAGATGTTCCGAGGACTCGATCGATGTGCCGTTGAGCGAGCGCAGGACGTCGCGGGCGCGGATGCCCGCCTCGCCTGCAGGCGCGTCGCGGTCAACGCTCACCACTTCCGCGCCGTGCCGGTCGGGCAAGTGCAGCTGGGCGGCGGAATCCTTGTCGAGATCGCGTAGGCCGACGCCGAGGTAGCCCGGAGCCTGGTGACGGCTGGAGCGATAGTAGGCTTCATCCGGGTCGCCCGACAGGGAGAAGATGTGACCCTGGGCGCTCGCGCTGGCAGCGCTTACAAGCAGAGCCATCGCGACGAGGCTGTAGCAGCGGCGGCGAACCAGGGCGAGTATGCGAATCAGGAGACCCTCGATGAGCATGGTAATCGATGCAGTAAGTTAGACGACCGGAAAACGCGATTACTGTAGCGTCTTCTGTACGTTTACTGAATCTGTGGAGTGCTGTCGAGGATCTGCTGCGAGGCGGTGCGCAACCCCGGATCACCATCCCGGTTAGCAACTGTGTGCAGCACCTGGCGTACGCTGGAGTCGACCTGGACCTGCGGCAGCATGCGCAGCGCCTCATTGCGCACGCCGAGATCAGAATCATTCATCACCGTATCCAGCACCGCGTTGCGCACGCGTAGATCGCGGGCGATAAACGGCTCAAGCCCATGCAGCGCGCTCATGCGGACCTGCGGCTCGCGATCTGTTCGCAGAGACGCCAGCAGTGTGGAGAGTACCGGCTGGTGCTGCGCTGCTGGATCGTCGGCTTTGACGGTGCTGCTGTCACACTGGTGTCCATTGCGGCACTCACGCGCCAGCAGCGCAATCGCATCGCTGCGGACCGAAGGATCGTCCGTGTTGCGCGCACCTAAAAGCAGCAGAGAACGGATGTAGGGGTCATCGAGCGAACCGGGCAGAAAGTCAGGCACCAGCCGGTCGTAGTGGATCTCGACCGCCTCAGAATCGGCGCCGGCAACCTTGACGATGCCCGTGACCGCAGCGATGCGCGGAGGCGTCACGTCTGCGGCGTCGGCAACCGGAAGCGGTGCAATCTGCTCGGCGATATGCGCCCGGCGCCCTGCTTGAAAGCCCACATACGTTCCGCTAAGCAGGCCGATCAGTACCAGTGAGGAGGTAAGCACAGGCGCGGCGCGGAGGCGGCCGAGACCGAAGGACAGGTTCAGCAGAAAGCGGGAAAAAGGACCCGGCGCGGGCCGCAGATCAAGCTCTGAATCAAGTCGGGCACGGGCGCGGGCAACCAGGTTAGGCGATGGCTCGAGCTGCGGCGCTTCTTCTATCGCATTGGCGAGCGCCTGGTAGAAGGCCAGTTCTTCGCGGCAGGCTGCACAACCTTCAAGGTGCGCGGTGAGAGCCTGGTGCTCCCCTGCGTCGACACCAACCCCGGGCGGTTCGATCTGCCCCTGCGCCAGCGCGATGGCTTGCTGCGCCACTTCACAGTTCATGACTTGCTTCCTGAACATCTGCTTTCACGTGCCTCTCGAATATTTGGTGCTTGCGCGCCGACGGTCATTGCCGCCCGCTGTCGCACTGTATTAGCGAACCGCAGCCAGGTGGGCGCGCAGCTTCCTGGTCGCGCGGAAGAGGGTATTCTTGGCCGTCTCCTCGGTCGTGTCAAGCATCTCGCCGATCGCTCGTAACTTCAATCCCTGGTAATGCTTCAGCTCGAAAACCATGCGCTCGCGGGGGGTCAAGCGTCCAAGCGCGTCCTGGATGCGCTCGCCAAGGAACTTGCGCTCGAGCTCGCGCGCCGGATCGGCCCCGGACCGGATGTCGGTCACATTCTGGAGAAGGTCCTTCTCTTCGCCATGGCCGTCGAGCACGACTGACTGCTCCTCCCGCCGCGACTTGCGGCGGCGCAGGTGGTCCAGGCACAGGTTGGTGGCGATGCGGTAAATCCACGTGTAAAAGGAACACTCGAAGCGAAAGTTGCCCAGGTACCGATAGGCCTTCAGAAACGCTTCCTGGTGAATGTCCTGGGCGTCCTGCTCGGAGCCGGTGAGACGCAACGCAATCCTCAGTACGGCCTGGTCATACTGGCGGATCAGGGTATCAAAGGCTGCGCGGGAGCCTGCCTGGGCCTCACGGATGAGCATGGCTTCAGCAGCGCGGGCGGCCTCGTCAGGCACCTGGCGCATGGGACGCGCCGCGGCCGCAGGGGCAGTTAACGGCGCAGGAACAAAGGCTACGGCTTCAGCAGACATCCTGGTTAAGCTCCGTGGTAAGGCGCCCAATGCAACGGCACCAGTGTAGACGCTAGAGCGTCGCGATGGTAAGCGGGCTACTAGGTCGAAACACAGGTCAGAGGAGTTTGTTGCTCACCCGCGAGCCGCACAAGCTAACGGCTGGAGTGTATCTCGTCTATGGCGCCTTCAGTCATGTAGCGCTCCATGGCCTGCATGGCGCAGCCCTGCCCGCACAGGTGGTACATGTCCGGATTGCGGCTCTCCAGCGCGCTCCAGGGCATCAAGGTAAAACGGGTATTGCGCGGGTCGTCGTCGAAGCATGGAATCGAGCCAAGCGCGACCATCCACCAGTGGTTCGCTTCACCCTTCGTTTTGCCGCAGATGTCGCATGTAAACGAAACGTCCCAGACCATCTCTCTACCTCTCGGGTGTCCCGGTGTAAATACAGTAGCTCGAAATTGCCCGTTTCAGCATTAAGATAATGATGAGAGATCACTCGTCCGGAACCGGTCGCGACCAATCGAGCAATCCTGGAGAAACACGTTGGCCGACAGCAAAAAAGGCATTGTTTATTGTCCTACCTGCTACTCCCAGAACCTGCAGTTTTCGCGTTTGCGCCCTGAAGAGAGGATTCGCCTGCTGCTGCTTGAACACCCGGTCCGCTGCCGCAAGTGCAATAACCGCTTTCCAGCGCCCTTAGCCTTCGCGCTAAAGCTGCAGAAGGCAGAGAAGGCAAAGCAGAAGGATTCGCCGTCGGTTAAGACTCACTGAGCCCCGCGATCCGGGCCCACGCTTCATTTGTTCTGCTACAGACCAGGGAAAATGTTGCAGGGAACTGCAGGAGACGGTCTGATCTGTTCATGGTCGGGACGGGCAGATTCGAACTGCCGACCCCTCACACCCCAAGCGAGTGCTCTACCAGGCTGAGCCACGTCCCGACGATAGAGATCCGTCTCTCGGAAGAGTGTACACGAGCGCGGCCTTGTAGCACATACCCCGTTTGCGGCTATCGCTTGGCTGGCGCGTGCGACGCCCCGGGCCTGGTAGCATCCACTGCCTGGTCAAGGTAAGTGGAAAGCTGGTTAAAGTCCTTGACTTCAATGAACGGCTGGCCAGGCTCGCGGCTGTCGCGGGTGACGATCCAGACGGTAGGAGTCTGGTGAATACCGAGCGACTGGCCCAGCTGGCCATCAGCCTTGACCGCTGCCGCCAGCTTTCCTCCTGGATCAAGCACAAACGGCATGGCGATCCCGTGCTCCCGGGCGAACTTCTCGGTAAAGCTGCGGAGGTCGTCCGGCGTAGAGATCTGCGCCTGGTTGGCGAAGACTGCGTCGCGGTAGTCGCCGCCCAGCTTGGGCGACTGGCCATCGAACCAGCGCGCATTGACCGCCGCGCCGAAGCTCCAGTTGTGCTGGGGCAGGGGGAAATCGTGGCGCAGCCAAGGCACGTGATACCGCAGGGCGGCGTCGCGGAGGGTCGGGTTGTGGAGGGCGCAGGCGGGGCACTGGAGGTCGGCGAACTCGACGATGGCCACGCGCGCGCCCGCCGGAGGCTTGAGGACCGGCGAATTAAGGAGCACAGCCGAACCCGGCGTCACAGGGAACTGTGCCCTGGCGGGCACGAGCGTAAAGCATACGGCCGCAAAGAGTGCAAGACGCGGCAAAATTGGAATGCGAGATACTGTCACAAGCTCTCCATAGTCGGGGCGATTAGCTATTGGAACGTTCGATCGCTGGATTCGTCATACTCATCGTCACACCTATGAGGAGAAAAGTGCGTCATGCGCGTACTGGTTGTCCTGCTGGCGGTCGCCGGCATCGTTATCTCGACGCTTGCGTTGCGAGTTCATACATCGACCGACGTTGAGCCTTGCGACATCAATGCGCACTGGGACTGCGGGGTGGTCAATCACAGCCGTTTCGCCGAGTTCCACGGTGTGCCGGTCGCATGGTTCGGCATCGTGGGCTATGCGGTGCTGGCGGCACTGGCCCTGGCGCGTAGGCCCCGCGCTCTGGCGGCCGCAGCAGCCATCGGCTGTGCTTATGCGCTTTATCTCACCCGCATCGAGGCCAGGGTCCTCGAGGTGTGGTGCCTCTACTGCGTTATCTCGCAATGCCTGATCGCATTGATCCTGTTGCTCTCCGTAGGACCCGTCCTCCGTGGCAGCGCCGGCCGGCCCAGCCGCGCCTGATCGCGCATCAGTGGCTCGGCGGTACGTAATCCTGCGGCAGCGCGCTGCCTTCGCCGAAGAAGTAATGCTGCATCTGCTCCACCAGGAACTCCTGCGCCTGCGGTGTCCAGGGCTGCAGCCGGTACTCGTTCAGCAGCATCTTCTGGTGCTCTATCCATTCGCCCCAGGCTTTCCTTGAAACAGAGTTGTAGATCTTGTGACCGAAGTCGCTGTCAAACGGCGGCTCGTCAAGGCCCTCCAGCTCCTGCTTGTACTTTGCGCAAAACACCATGTGTGGCATGTAGGCTAGGTTCCTCTTCTGGGTCCTATTGTAAGGCGAGTTCGGACACCGTCTTGAACTGGAGCCCGTTCGCACGCGCGTAGTCCAGCAGCAGCGGCACAGCTGCCAGCGTTCGTCGCCGGTCAGTGACTCCCGCACCGGGTGTCAGGGCCTCGGGACCGCCGTCGTGCAACAGCAGGTTGGTTCCCCGGCGGCGACGCTGGTTCCGCTCCACTCCCGCGCGACAATGGCTGAATATCTCTGCCGGCGTCAGGCCCGCGCGCCAGTCATGCCCGGTCGCGTTCCAGAGCACCGGCGTCAGCCCCAGCCTGCGAGCCATGCGCAGCACATCCGGGCGCCGGGCGCCGTGCGGCGGCCGCAGCAAGGTTATCCGCTCTCCGATGGCATCTTCTATCGCGCGAGTGCACGCGGTGAGCTCCTGGCGCACCCGCGCCGGGGTCGACCACATCAGCCGCGGATGGTGCATGGTGTGATTGCCGATCGAGTGTCCCTCGGCATGGATGCGGCGTACCAGGGGGACCTGCGCACGGGCATAGGCGCCGATCAGGAAGAACGTTGCCCGCACACCGCGCTCGCCCAGCAGGTCGAGCAGCGAATCCGTCAGGCCGGCATTGGGCCCGTCGTCAAAGGTCAGCGCGATGGTTGACGGGTCTGTGCCCCCCAGGACGGTCCGTCCGAAGAGCTGCGAATCCGGCCACATGGCAGCGTACATGCAGCCGCCCGCCGCGAGAGTGCAGGCGCTGCTGATGGCGATACTGGTCCGGAGCCGACCCACTCGCTCAGTCTACTTGCGGCGCGGGACATGCGCGGCCGCAACCGCCCAGTCTGCCCCGTCGCGGCTTAGAGTCTGGTAGTTCGTAGACGCAGGGAATTGGCAATCACCGAAACGGAACTAAGGCTCATGGCGGCGGCCGCGATCATGGGATTGAGTAGCAGGCCGAAAGCCGGGTAGAGTACGCCAGCCGCGATCGGGATGCCGATGGCGTTGTAGAAGAATGCGAAGAAGAGGTTCTGGCGGATGGTGCGCATGGTGGCCACGCTCAGCCGCCGGGCGCGCAAAAGTCCCTGAAGGTCGCCATGCAGCAGGGTGATGCCGGCAGCCTCGATCGCCACATCCGTGCCGGTTCCCATGGCGACGCCGACGTCCGCCTGGGCCAGTGCCGGCGCATCGTTCACTCCGTCTCCGGCCATCGCCACCACCCGGCCCTGCTGCTGGAGGCTGTGCACGATGGTAGCCTTTCCGGCGGGAAGCACCTCCGCGTCGAAGTCAATGCCTAACTGCCGGGCGACCGCCTCGGCGGTGGTGCGGCTGTCGCCTGAAAGCATGCGCAGGGTCAGTCCGGCTGATCTGAGATCACGCACGACGGCCGCGGCCTCTGCGCGAACCGGGTCGGCTACCCCAAGAACTCCGGCCGCCCCGCCGTCGACGGCAACCAGTACGGCTATCTGGCCGGCAGCCCGCAGCTCATCGGCGCGCTGGACGAGGGTCCGGCAATCGACGCCCGCCTCACGCAGGAAGGTCGCGCTTCCGATCAGGACCTGCCGCCCTCTGACGATGGCGGCAATTCCCTTGCCTGCCTGCGCCTCGAAATGGTCAGCGGTGTCGAGGGTTAACTTGCGCCTCTCTGCTCCTCGGACGATGGCGTCGGCGAGAGGGTGCTCACTGGCACGCTCGACAGTCGCAGCCAGGCGCAGAAGCGTTCCTTCGTCCCAGCCCGCAACGGGCGCAACTGACCGCAAGACCGGGCGGCCTTCGGTGAGCGTACCGGTCTTGTCCACCAGCAGGATGTCGACCCGGCCGAAACGCTCCAGAGCTTCGGCGTCGCGGACCAGCACACCCGCCCCCGCACCCCGACCCGTCCCGACCATAATCGCCATCGGCGTGGCCAGACCCAGCGCGCACGGGCAGGCAACGATGAGCACGGCGACCGCGTTGACCAGCGCATGAG
>CAXUND010000117.1:0-9511 GCA_964252445.1 uncultured Acidobacteriaceae bacterium
GGAGGATTTGGAGGCGGTGGAGGCTTCGGGGGCGGACGCGGCAACTTTCGCCGCTTCAATCCGAACCAGCCGCATGGAGCCTTGTTCTGGACCGGCGGCAACTCGGCGCTCAACGCCAAGGATTTTGCGATCCGAGGGCAGCAGTTTTCGCAGCCCGCCTACGCGACTAATCGCTTCGGTGCCACCTTTGCCGGTGCGCCTTATATTCCTAAGTTGATTGAACACGACAAGAAAGACTATTTGTTCTTCACCCTCAGTGGGCAGCGTTCTTCAAGCCCCTTCGACCAGTACGGCACGGTGCCGACACTCGCAGAGCGTGGAGGAGACTTGTCCTCACTGATAACGCCGTCCGGGACCCCGATAACGATTTATGAGCCCGGCAGCGGAACTCCCTTCCCTAACAATCAGGTTCCGGTTGCACCACAGGCAGCTGCGCTGCTGAACTACATTCCCTTGCCAAACCTCTCCGGAACGACCGAGAATTACCAGCGAGTGACGACCTCGGGTACTAATAACACCTTGATCGGACTGCGCTTTATCCGCACCATCGGCGATAGCAGCGGCTCCCCTCTGGTGGGCCTGGTACGTCAGTACATGGGGCAGAGTAAGGGGTTGCAGCAGAACATTCATGCCAACTTTAACTATGCCCATTCCGCCTCGGACGCCATCAACCTGTTTCCGGAATTGGGCGGCAAGCAGCAGACTCATCAGTACTCACTCGACCTTGGATACACCGTCAGCCGCGGACGCCTGACGAACAACTTTGATGTCAACTGGAATCAGACCCAGTCGCAGCTTACAAATTACTTTACCGATCAGACAGATATCGCGAGTGAGCTAGGCCTGAATATCTTCGGGGGTGTCGCTACCAATCCTACAAACTACGGATTACCCAACATCACGCTCAACCAGTTTAATGGTTTGAGTGAACAGCAGCCCGCGATCCAGACCAATCAAACGCTGGCCGGCAGCGAAAGCGGATCTTGGTCCCACGGTCACCATAACGTAAAGTGGGGCGCAGACTACAAGCGAGTGGAGCTGAATCTTATTGGCAACACCAACTCTACAGGAACCTTTTACTTCACCGGATTCGCGACTGAGGCTCCAGGTTCGAGCAGCCTGAACGGCGTCGGCAGCACGGGCCAGAGCGGCGTACCGCAGACCGGCTCCTCGCTCGCTGATTTCCTGCTCGGTCTTCCGCAGGAAACATCCCTGCAGGCACCCTACCAGAAGGCTTATCTGCGGGAGAATGTGTACGACGCCTATGTCCAGGATGACTGGCGAGTGCTGCCGTCGCTGACCTTACTCGCAGGCCTGCGCTACGAATACTTCTCTCCTTACAGCGAAAAGAATGATCGCCTCGCCACCCTTGATCTCGGCAACGACTTCGCCTCTGTTGCGACCGTAGTCTCCAACGGCGTAGGTCCGTACAGCGGCAAATATCCGCGCACACTGATAGAGCGGGAGCGCGGCAACTTTTCGCCGCGTGTGGGCTTTGCCTGGCGCGCCATAAAAAATACAGTGGTGCGAGGCGGCTACGGCATCAACTTCACCAACGGACAGTACGCAAAGTTTGTGCAGCAGTTTGCCTTTCAACCGCCCTTTGCGGACGTGCAGACAAATGAGGCGACAGAAAGTGCCTCCATAACTCTGGCGAACGGCTTTCCTGCTCCGCAGACCATCGGCAACTACTCTGTGAACAAAGACTACAAGCTGCCCTATGTGCAGGTTTGGAACCTCGACCTACAACGAACCTTGCCGCTCAACATCGTGATGAATGTGGGGTGGAATGGCTCCAAGGGCACTCGTCTGGACATTGTCGATGCGCCTGGACGAAGCGCCACGGCGAGTCTAAGCGGGGTTCTCTACGACTACGAAGACTCGGTGGCTTTCTCGAACTTCAACGCGCTCGCCGTGCGGCTGCGCAAGCGGTTGCAGAGAGGCGTCGCCGTTGGCGCGACGTACACTTATTCCCACTCGATTGACGATGCCACCTCGGTTGGCGGCGTAGGCAATGCTGTGGCGCAGAACTGGCAGGACCTGCTCGCAGAGGAATCAAACTCCAGCTTTGATATTCGCCACTCGCTCAAGGGCGATTTTGTCTACGAGTTGCCATTCGGACCGGATAAGTCCTATCTGACTGGGGGTCGTCTTGCTCACCTAGTCGAAGGAGTTTCCCTGTCAGGAACTTTCGCTTTTGCCAGCGGCGCGCCTCTCACACCTCACTATGAAGCGTCTGTGACAGATGTGGCTCGTGGCAGCGCCGGCTCTCTGCGACCAGACCGGGTGCCAGGTGTGTCACTCAACGCAGGCTCACGTTCCCTTCACAGCTGGTTTAATCGCGCTGCATTTACGCAGCCGGCAGACGTCTATGGCAATGCGTCACGCTACTCGATCGAGGGTCCGGGAACCGTATCGTTCAACAGCTCGCTGTCGAAGACTATCTCGCTGAAGGACACTAAGTCCTTCGAAATGCGCGCGACCGCCAACAACGTATTCAACACCGTGCAATACTCAGGCGTCGATACCACGCTCGGGTCGGGCACGTATGGCCAGGTGACGTCAGCGGCGGCCATGCGCGCATTCACTTTTCTAACCAGGTACAGGTTCTAAATGGTGCGCGTGACTCTCCTCTTACCGTCCCTTATGCTCGCAGTGACGGCGATGCTGCCGGCCCAGGAGCAGACGCCGCCTCCAAGCGCGAGTACGTACACGCTCAAGGTGACCAGCGATCTTGTCCTCACCAACGTAGTCGTTCGCGACAGGAAGACAGGCCAACTGGTGCGGGGCCTGAAGAAAGAGGATTTTAGCCTTCTTGAAGACGGCAGGCCTCAGCAGATCACCAGTTTTGACATCGAAGACGTTGACCAGGCTGCACAGCTTGCCGAGGCGACGGTAGCGGGAAGAGCAGGAGAGCGGGTCGTGCTCGGCGCGGGCGGCACCGTGTCGCCTGAGCAGATGCGTAACCACCGGCTGATCGTGATGTTCTTTGATACAACATCGCTGCAGCCGGACGATCTGGTTTGCGTGCAGGATGCTGCTCGCGACTTTGTCACCAGAAAAATGCAGCCAGCCGACCTTGTCGCGGCCGTCTCACTTGGCAGCAACCTGCAGGTCGATCAGGATTTCACCCAGGATAAACAGCTGCTTCTGAAAGCCGTCAACAGTTATGGCGGCGATAGCAACCAGGGATATGTTCCGGGCGCCACTGCGACCACCAACCAGGTCGAAGATACAACCTCCTTCACTGCGGACGAGACCGAGTACAACGATATCAACACCGACCGCGAGTTATATGCCATCTCGACCATCGCTAAGTCGCTCGCCTACATCAACGAGAAGAAATCAATGTTGTACTTTTCCGGAGGCATCCAGCGGGACGGCATCGAGAACCAGGCGTCCATTCGCGCGGCTGTAAATTCGGCAGTGCGCGCCAACCTCTCGATCTACAGCGTGGACGCGCGTGGACTGCAGGCAATCTCGCCTCTTGGCGACGCGTCTACGGGAAGCCTGCGCGGCAATGCGGCGTTTTCAGGTGCCGCTCTGCAAAACAATCTCGATTCCAACTTCAACTCGCAGGAAGTCATGGCAACATTGTCATCGGACACCGGCGGGAAAGCCTTCTTTGACAGCAATGATTTTTCGCCCGCGTTTGAGCAGGTACAACGTGACAGCTCCAGTTACTATGTGCTCGGCTTTCACTCCACCAACCTTGTTCGTGACGGCCGTTTCCGCAAGCTGCAGATCCGAGTTGATCGGCCGGACGTAAAGCTCGAGTACAGACCTGGCTACTACGCTCCCGCCGACTACAAGCATGCAAACAGCGAGGAACGCGAGCGGCAGCTTGAAGCCGAATTATCAACGGACTTACCATCCACAGACGTAAGCGTGTATCTGCAGGCGCTCTACTTCCGCGTGGATCGAGATCACTACTCGGTTCCGATCTCGATCCTCGTGCCTGGCTCGCAGATTCCCTTTACCAAGGGAGGCGACCGCGACAAGGCAACGCTGGACATTATCGGTCAGGTAAAAGACTCGTCCGGGCGGATCATTGGCAATGCACGTGACACGGTCAAGCTGGCCATTGATGCCTCGCAGCAGGTCTCGCGCAAGAACATCCAGTACTCGACCGGGTTCACCCTGCCACCTGGCAAGTTCGAGCTGAAGTTTGTGGTGCGCGAAAATGAGACTGGGAAAATGGGTTCCTTTGACACCACCATCGACGTCCCCGATCTTTCTAAGCTGCCGCTTAAGATGAGTTCGGTCGTGCTAGCCAGCCAGAGAGTTCCCGCGCCCAAGAAGACAGACAGTCTGTTGGTGCGGGACGGGCTTCAGTTTGTTCCGAACCTGCCGCATGTATTCCGCCCAGACCAGTCGCTCTTCTTTTTATACGAGGTGTATGATCCGGCGCGCATAACCGCGGGAAAAGCGGGGCCGGTGCATTTGCTCACGAGCATCGAGTTTCTACGCGGTACCGTCAAGGTCTTTGAGACTCAGCTGGTGGAAGCAAAGGCTATCAACGTCGCCGGGCGTGACGCCGTCGCGTTCCAGTTCACTGTTCCACTCACATCCCTGAAAGACGGCATGTATACCTGCCAGGTCAATGTGATCGATGATGCAGGCGGATCTTTCCGGTTCCCCCGCCTGGCGCTGCTGATCCGCAGCGGAACGCCGGCAGCGGCCGCCTCCGGGGTACAGTAGCTACCGCGACGGCCGAAGCTCCGGCGGCACATTGGCGTAGTTATACGGGCAATGTCGGCAAGCGGAGCCGCAACAGTAGCCTCGCTTAAGATGAAATGCGGCCGTAAATACCATCATCCCATTCTCTATGTAGCAATCTTCGTCGTCTTCTTCAGGCAGATCTGTTGATTCATTCATAATTCAAATGTGACTCCCGGTTCGCTTTCTTTAAAGATGGCTGCCTGGATGGGACGGACCGCAGAGTAAGTTGCTTTTACTACGGTAAAGCTTTTCTCATCATAAGTGATGGTTCTGCCGCAAACAGCGGCCATGCGCTCGCCGGGAATGACGATCCCGACCAGGTTGAGAGGGTCTGCGGCCGAGAGTGTGATAGCCGGCAGAGTCATAAGTGCACGAGAACTTGCGCGCAGCGAATCGAGCGCTTCCGGCAGGGCGAACTGCTCTCCCCCAAAGCCGGAGAGAAAGCGCCCTCCTCGAATTTGCCCCCGTGCCTCCATCCGCCGCAGCATGGGCAGTAGATCGCGCCAACGTGGAATGGTGGACTCGCGTGCAAGGACATCGCGGAAGACAACACCATAGCGGCGTAGAAGCATCTGGCATGCGGAAGCAAGCTGGGCTTCGTGCTGCTCCGCCTTCTCGCCGGCAGAGATAGCAGCATGCGGCTCGGGCACGGAGAGCAGGCTCCACCGGCCGGCAGTGTTCCTGGGCGCAGCACGCTTGGCATTGCTCGGCCCAACATAGACCTGCTTGCGACGCGGATCAATGAGCATGCGCAGGCTGTCAAACCCATCTGCAGTCACGAGGCCGGCGGCCACCAACTCCCACAGGGCGCGGGTAATATCCGGCTCGGGCGCAGCGATCATGCGAGTCATGTCGCCGGCAAACATGGCTCCGCGGCCACCCAGCAGCGCACGAAGCTTAAGCGCTAAATCGCTCAGGCAGCAAGCCAGGTTTGTCTCTGGAATTTGTCGCTCTTGCAGGGACAGATCCATCCACAGCGCCTCTTCCCTAAGAAAGAAAGTCACCGGTGCCATGCTGGTGGGGACAACGCGGCGTGGTCCACCGGAGTCGGCAGCATAGAAAGCAGGATGCGGCGACAGGCGTCCCCAGCCGAGAACGCCAGAGAGGGAGAGCGCATCAAGCCAGCGCGGATCGTAGTCGGCAACGCGCGCCGGCAGGATGCTGCGTTCCCACTCGATCGCCGGTGCCTCGAAGCCTTCGAGGCCGCGCAGCGCCTGGAGCAGACCATGCTCGCCTGCAAGCTGGGTCTGCGGCGCCACATGCTGCCAGCCGAGCAGCCACTGCATGTAAACAGCCGCCGTGACCGGCTCAACCTGCTTGCGCAGCGCCCCAAGGGTTCGCTTGTGGATGCGCTGCAGCAGTCGCCGCTCGCACCACTCGATTTCTAGATCGCCGCTTGGAGCGCCTGCCTCAAAAAAGCCCCGCATGAGTGTGCCTGCAACTTCAAGCCGCAGCATCTGCTTCCACACTTCGCTTGCCGCAACGCCAAGGTACTCGCCCAGGCTGACGCAGCTTCGCGGGCCGAGGACACACATCCAGGCATGAATCGCCCGGCGAAGGACTTCGTCTGCTGCCTCGGGCTTTTCCGCGACCGGAGGCAGCGACTGCGACAACTTCACCTGTGGCCAAAGTGATTGCAGCCACGCGACGCGCTCGGCCGCCACCCAATACTCACGGCCGTCTACATTCGCTACGCCGGCGCGAGCCTGCGCCGCCAGCTGCGCAAAAAAGAGCGGCCAGTCGCGGCAGCCTTCGCGTTGAGTAACTGACGCAGGCACAATCGTCCATGCACAAAGTTGATCGTGCAGCTCATGCTCGTCGCGCAGGTCGGGCCATTGCGCCGCGCGCACCTCCTCGATGGCTGCCGGCGACAGCCGTCCCGCCTCGCCGAGCACGCTGTCCGGCACGGTCCCGCGCATGGCGACAGCGCGCGCCCGGCGCTCTTCCTGCGGCGCGTCGTCAAGAAACGCATAAGGATTCGCGTTCAGCATTTCGTGCGAAAACTGCGACGGCGTGGTCGTATCCACCGCCAGGCAGCGAATCGCGCCGGTACGCATACCGGCCAGAACCCGGATCAGTCCATTGAGATCCATCGCCTCCTGCAGCACGTCCTTCATGACTTCGCGGATCAGCGGGTGGTCAGGAACGACAATGTCCCCTTCAATATTTTCCTGGCACGCGGCCACCTGAGGGAACACGCTTGCCAGCAGATCGTCCGAACGCGTGCGCATGATCTGCGGAGGAACCTTCTTGCCTTTCTGGAACCGCAGCAGTTGCAGACTGCGACTCGCGTCCCAACGCCAGCGCGCCTTGAAGATAGGCGAGGTCAGTGAAGCCTGCTGCAGCAGCTCGTGCGCAGTCTGTTCAGTGAGGAATTGAAAGACATCCGACAGCGGAAAACTGTGCTGCTCCGAAAGCGAAATGTTCAATCCATTGTCGGTTGCCGCCGCCTGCAGCTCGAAGTTGAAGCCGCGGCAGAAACGCTTGCGCAGCGCGAGTCCCCAAGCCTTGTTGATGCGACCACCGAAGGGCGCATGCAGGATCAGCTGCATCCCTCCGCCCTCGTCAAAAAATCGCTCCGCAATCACGGTGGTGAGCGTCGGTACCGAGCCGAGGATGGCACGCCCAGCGACGATGTAGTCGATCATCTGCTCGGCGCCTGACTGCGGTACGCAGCATTCTTCTCGCAACCAATCTGTGGTAGCAGCCACCTGCGGGTGGGTCTGCGAAACATAGCCGGGCAACACGTCACCGGTTCGGTTACTGATTTGTTCACGCAGGTCCGCGACAAAGCCTGAGAGCTCGATCGTCCGCTGCGGCGCCTCTCCTGTCCAGAAAGGCAAGTTGGGCGGCTGCCCGTGAGCATCCTCAACCAGCACGCGTCCAGAGCTCTCAACCCGCTGGATCTTCCAGCTGGTGTTGCCGAGCAGGATTACGTCGCCCGGCGACGAGTCGACAGCAAAGTGCTCGTCGAGTGTGGCGATCTGCACATTTTCAGGCTGCGCCAGCACGGCGAATGCAGCCGTGTCAGGGATGGTGCCTGCGTTTGAAACAGCAGTTGTGCGCGCGCCACGCCGCGCCTGCAAGTGACCGTGCACGCGGTCGCGAAGCAGGTACGAGCCGTAGCGTCCGCGGCTCGACTCGATCCCATCGGCGAGCAGGCAGAGAGCCTCGTCAAATGCCTCGCGGCTCAATGAGCGGTAAGGATGAGCGCGCCGCATCACCTCATAGAGCGCCGTCTCTTCCCACGGCTCAGCCGAGCAGGCAGCAACGACTTGCTGCATCAGCACGTCAACCGGTTCCGGAGGGATCTCCAGGCGGTCGAGTACGCCTGCGCGCATCGCCTGCACGAGCGCCGCAGATTCGATCAGGTCGTCTCGCGTCGTCACGAAGAAGCGCCCCTTCGGAATAGCTCCACGCCAGTGGCCGGCGCGCCCGACGCGCTGCATGGCAGCGGCAATAGCGCGCGGCGAGTTGATCTGGCAGACCAGATCAACCGCTCCAATATCGATCCCAAGTTCCAGCGAGGCGGTGCAAACTAGCAGCCTTACGTCGCCGGCCCTCAATTTCCGCTCAGCCTCGTGCCGCAGCTGCCGCGACAGCGATCCATGATGAGCGGCGACATTTTCTGCGCCTAAACGCTCGCCGAGACGATGCGCCAGACGCTCCACCATCGCCCGGGTGTTGACAAAGAGCAGCGTCGATCGATGCTCCTGCGCAAGCCCGGTGAGCCGCGCATAGATGCTCTCCCATATCTTTCCAGTCGCGATGGAGCCTAGTTCCTCAGTCGGTATCTCGATGCCGAGATCAAGATGACGGCGCTGACCCACCTGGATGATCGCAGGATTTCGATGGCCGGTTCCGCAGAGAAAGTCCGCCACCAGCTCGATCGGGTTCTGCGTTGCCGAGAGACCGATTCGCTGCGGCGCGGGGTGGCGCAGCAGGCTCGCGCCAGGCGAGAGCATGTTTTCGCCGCGGACCAGCGCATCCAGCCGCTCCAGCGAAAGCGAAAGGTGCGATCCGCGCTTGTCATCCGCAATCGCGTGAATTTCATCCACGATGACGGTGCGCACATTGCGTAGATTGTTGCGGCTCTTCTCTGCCGTTAACAGGATGTAGAGCGACTCGGGCGTGGTGACAAGAATGTGCGGAGGATTACGCAGCATCGCCTGGCGCTCGCGCGGCAGCGTATCTCCCGTGCGCACGCCTGTGCGAATAGCCGCCGAGAGATAGCCGCGGTCAAGCGCAAGCTGCTGAATCTCGCACAGCGGCTGGTCAAGGTTTTTCTGGATGTCATTCGACAAAGCTTTAAGAGGGGAAACGTAGACAACCTGGGTGGCCGCGGCCAAAGTGCCTGCAATTGATTGGCGCAGCAGGCTGTCGATAGCGATCAGAAATGCAGACAGCGTCTTGCCGGAACCGGTGGGAGCAGAGATCAACGTCGGCCGCCCGGCGAGGATGGGCGGCCAGCCCTCGAGTTGTGGCTCCGTGGGTGTGCCGAAGCGGCCTGTGAACCACTCTTGGATGACTGGATGAGCCCAGCTCAAGGCGCTAACCGTCCCGGGCGATCCTGCCAATGCAGCCATGGAGCCTAGTGTACTCGGCTTTCTCTTCCTGTTCGCCTACGATAAGCCACCATTCCCGGGCTCAAGTAGCTGTCACCGTCTACAAACGCGCTAGGCGAACATTGACGTAGCCGCTTCCGTCGCGGAGAATAGGGGGAGCCTTCCGAATAGTGGGCCTGTGGCGCAGCTGGGAGCGCGCTTCCATGGCATGGAAGAGGTCATCG
>CAXUND010000118.1:0-7700 GCA_964252445.1 uncultured Acidobacteriaceae bacterium
TGCAGATACCGCAAAAACCATAAGCATGGTGCACAACCTCATAACCTACCCTCCAGAGCAATGCCCACATACAAAGGGCATCACCGATAAGTGAAATTCGTTGAATAGCACTTATTCTTTCCAGAGAGTCTTCTTGCTTACTACGAGCAAAGCAGTTCATTCCCAAGATGAACAGACGGAAGTAACCGGCCATCTAACACAAAAGGGCATAAATAAGGCTGGATAAGGAGGAAGGGCGATCTTGTAGTGAAAGACAAAACCGGAGGAAAACAGATTAAACATCCACAAAAACAGGTTGTGGTCGAAGTCTCCTGCTCTGCGAAAAACCGCGTTTGATCCAGAGATTTAATCCAACGCTAATGATTGCAAATAGGTCGGAAATGACCGCACAGCTCGATTAACCCGAAAGTAGAATGTCTTCGATCAAGGAACGGCTGGTGGACCAGGCGGTCCAGTACTTCGCAGGTGAGGCAGGGAGGAAAGCTCAGCGCGGGACTGTAGGTCGTCCCAGAGCCTTTTGCCAACATGTAAGTCTTACTCTGAAGCCTGACTGGCTGAGCGCATTCGACCGGCTGGTGGCCGGCCATCCCCTTGGCAGTGCCTGCGCCGAAGTAGCCCGATCAGGTGAGAAAGCCCGGGGTCGGGTTTCTGCTAGACCCCGTTCCTTTGTCTTGGCATTTCGCAGATGATAGCGTTAGGAATGGATGCGGGGGCCGCGTCCAAAAGAATTGATCCCAAGAAAGAACATCTGCAATGTTTCGCTTTATAAGACGAACGGTTGGCAAGCGGGCGGGTGAACTTAGGTTCGCGGTGCCTGTCATTCTTCTCGTCGCGCTCCTTGGATGGGCGGCGTTTGCAAATGGGCAGAGCTATCCCATGACGATCACGGACCGCTCGCTGATGAATCCTGAAATGCTGCATGCCAAGAACTGGCCGACGAAGTTCGGCCTTCCTCCGGTCGCCATCACGCGCACCGACGCCGGCGAGCGATGGTTTCAGATCGAGACCGCGCGGGACGAGTTCAGCCCCACCTTCGGCAATCTCTTCACACCGCAAAGCGGCTGGGTGGACGTGGCGCGGAATAATGGCACAGAGCTGATCTACACCTTCAACACGGTGCCGCCCTGGGCTGCGCACTACACGGGAAAAGGCCCGGCAAGGTCCGCGCCCGACGACATCGATGCAACCAACGAGCCGTGCCAGGGACCCCTGAGCGGCTACACCAGCCCGACCGGCAACTGCATCTGGAAAGAGTGGATCACCGCCCTGATGCAAAAGGACTGCGGGGTCAGCAGCGCCCCGCAGCAGCCGCTCAGCAGAAGCTGCGCCATCCGCAATTTCGAGACCTGGAATGAGTTCAATGCCGGCGGCTTCTGGGACGACAGCCTCGTGCACCTGGCCAAGATGGCGAACGACATGGCCGGCATCGTGCGCACCTACTGCGGCGACTGCACCATCATCGCGGGCTCGACCTCTGCCGGAGGGACAGGCCGCGCCACCGATGGCCCGAGCGGCTCAGGGAGCTTCGATGTAGCGCTGGGCGAGTTTCTGGATGCGTGGCACAAAATACCGCACGCACTGATCCCCGATGCGGTGAGCTTCCACTCCTATCCAGCGCGCACCAACGTGATGAATCCCCCGTTTCCAGAGACCAACGTTTCGCTGAGCGATCCCAAATGCACCCCTGGAAGCACTCCCAATGTCTGGTGCCAGTATCCGATCGTGGATCAGCCGGGACAGGTGCGCAAACTAATTGCCGCCCGCCCATGGCTGCCGCCTTCGATGCCGATCTGGAACACGGAATCGAGCTGGGTCGGCAATCACGTCCTGATCAATGGCATCGACGAAGAGGGAAAGGCTGACGCAACCAGCGGCATTATGAGGCAGGCCTACCTGGCACGCATGGAGATCCTGCTCGCGAACAGAGGGGTCGCCGTCAACATCTGGTATGCGTCCGACCACCAGTGCGATGGCACCCTGATCGGCTTTGGCGCCTCGCCGTCTTCGCAGGAGATGTCCCAGTGCCAGGGTGATCCTGTCGTTCCGCCCGGCCTGACGCCGGCGGGTCAGGCGCTGGTCACCATGTACAAGTGGCTGCATGGCGGAACGTTTACCGGACCCTGCCGGGCCGCCGGCACCGTGTGGTCGTGCCCGCTCACCGGACCGTCGACCGGAAACGCGGTGCTTGCCTGGACAACGCGGTGGGACGGCCAGGAGAAGGGGACAATCCCGGGCAGCTACCAGTACGGGCACACGCTCGACGGCCAGACGCAGACGGTTGGCGGAGCAAGAGCGGTGCTGGAGCCCAGACCCACGCTTTTCAACAATAATCCCTGACCAGCAACCAGGAGCCGCTCCCCCTTGGACGGTCCTTTCCTGCTATGCCCGGAGGCATCGGAAGTTCGGACCGATGCGTATCTATGAATAGGCTGGCAACTGACTGCCGGTTCGATCGCTACGAACGCACATTCTGCGCAGCATCGTGAAGGACCTCTCAAAGCAGAGAGGTTGAGGTCGGCTGAAGTCCGGAGCGTGTCGTCTGATGCCCACTTTGCTTTACCATGTTGACCGGATCGCGGTAGACCGCGGTCGCCTGGAGGCTGCAAAACCGTGATCATCCCGACGTCTCGTTCCATGCTCAAGAGCTGTCGCCAAGGCGCTGCCTCCGCAATCAGTGTCCGGTTCTACGCCGGGGCTAAGCTGCTCCCGGCGCTGCTGGCGATCCCGCTGTGTGTCGCCGCGCAGACCAGAGCAGACAGCACGCCTGCCGGCGCAAACACGGTCCCTGCTGCGGACTTCTACGTCGCGCCCGATGGAAATGACGCCTGGCCGGGAACGATCTCCCAGCCCTTTCGCACCGTCGATCATGCCCGGGTCGCCGTCGACGCTCTCAAGTCAAAGGTGAGCGGTCGTACCCTGACCGTCCTTATCCGCCAAGGCACTTACTATTTACCTTCCACCTGGGCGTTCAGCAGTGCGGACTCGGGCGCCCCGACCACGCCGATCCTCTATGCCAATTACCCCGGCGAGACGCCTGTGCTTAGCGGCGGCACCGTGCTCAAGGGCTGGTCCGCAAACTCCTCCGGCGGGTGGACCGTCAGCCTGCCTTCAGGCACCTATTTCTCGCAGTTGTGGGTGAACGGTGCGCGGCGATATACACCCCGCACCACCCCGACGGGCTACCTGCGCATCACCGGCGAGTACAGCACGACCGGCAGTACGACCACGGTCAACGAGCTTTCCTATGCAACGCCGCCGGTGAACGGTGTCCCGGCAACAATGGCCAATCTAGGAGACGTGGAGTTGATCGACTTTGAAGCCTGGGACGTCCCGCACTTGCGAATCGCCTCCGTAAACACATCCACGCAGCGTATCGTCACGACCGCCGCACTGACCGTGAACAGCGTCTTTGGCGGATTCGTTCCCGGGCACCGCTTCCTGCTCAGCAATGTAAAGGAAGCGCTGAAGGAGCCCGGCCAGTTCTACCTCGATCGCCCCACTTCGGTGCTGACCTATCTTCCTGAGAATGGAGAGACTTTGTCCAACACCACCATTGTCGCTCCCAGGCTTCAGAAATTACTGACGGCGAGTAACTTGAGCAATGTAACCTTTCAAGGACTTACCTTCGCGCACAGCGATTGGCAGATCCCTGCAGGCGGGTACTTGTCAGGACAGGCAGATAGCAGCGCCACCTCTGCACTTACCCTGACAAACTCGACCAACGTCGTCTTTGAAGGCGACACCGTAGAGCACACCGGCGGCTACGGGATTGAATTTGAAGGCGCCGGCAACCCTGCCGAGTCCTCCACTTACCTGGCGCAGTTCCGCGATGGGTTGATCACCGACACCGGCGCCGGCGGCATCCGCGTGGGTGGGCTGGCAGTGTGCACCGGATCTCATCCTCATACCGATGAGAACGTTCCTCAGAAGATATATCTCGGCAATAATCTGATCACCGGCGGCGGGCGGATCGCGGTGGTCGGCTGGGGCATTCTGGTTGGCGATGCCCACGATGTCCTGGTAGAGCACAACGAGATCTCTGACTTCTACTCGACCGGCGTGGGCGTAGGCTTCAACTGGGGCTATGCCTGCAACTTCGCCCATGATGATGTGGTTCAGTACAACTACATTCACGACCTCGGTCAGGGCATAACCAACGACCTGGGCGCCGTCTACTATCTCACCGGCATTAACAGCGGCAACAAGATACTGAATAACCGGGTTCACGATATCGATCACGATACGAGCGGCGGGTATGGCGGCTGGGGCTTATACCTCGATGCAGGCGCATCCCAGGTACTTGTCGAAAACAACCTCGTGTATCGGACTACGGACGCAAGCCTGCACGTAAACTCCTGGGATGTGCCCCCTAGTCCCGTCCCCTCTCCCAACACCTTCAAAAACAATATTCTCGCTTATGGCGCGATGGGCGTGATGGATCGGCACAACGATACCAAGTTCCTCTCCATCGTTTTCGAGAACAACATCTTTTACTACGACAAGGGTTCGATCCAGTACGGCTACTGGTATTGCGAAGGGAAGCCGGTGTGTACAAGCTATTTCGATTTCAACAACAACATCTACTACAACCAGGCTGCCGAAGGCGGTCAGCCCGCCGATCCCTTCTTCAAGACTCCCTATACCGAGTCAAACAGCGGCCAGCAGCCGCCACAGACGTGGCTGACCTTTGAGCAGTGGCAGCGTCAAGGCGAAGACCAGCAGTCGCTCTTTGCGAATCCCCTGTTTGTCAATCCGGCTCCGGGTACTGACAACTACACACTGGAGTCAGATTCGCCGGCTTACAGCGTAGGCTTCGTTGCCTTCAATCCAGGTCAGGATGGCCGGCTTTCCAGCGCTACGCTCCAGGCCCCGGTAAACGCGCCGGCCTTTCCCCTGTTGACCACGGCCATCAATCACTTCTGACCAGCAAGAACGCATACTCCGGACAATCGCCTCCGCAAGAAGTCGCCAGGCTCGAGAGCATGCGCCCTCGACCTACTGCAGACCCCCAGCGCTGCCCCCAAAAGGCGAACCATTGTTCGCGCCCTCAACTTTCCACTATAGGCAGAAGCAGCGGCCAGCCTTATACTGGGTCCGCATCCGCCGCTCCGCAGGTGGCGAGGTTGAGGTGAAATCCATGCATGACACGTCGCGCATTTGCTTCGGAACGGTTCCCGCACTGGCCCTGCTCATGGTTTCGCCCTGCTTTGCACAAGCAACCGGCAGTGACGCTCCAGCCTCCGACTCCAGCCGGGTCCCGGTCTCCCAGGTAAGGATCGTCCGCCTCAGCCAGGCCGAAGGCCAGGTGGAACTCGACCGCCGTACAGACCAGAAGTACGAGACAGCCTTTGCAAACCTGCCCATCATCGCCGGCGAGCGGCTGCGCACGCGCGATGGGCTGGCAGAGGTAGAGTTTGAGGACAACAGCTCACTGCGGCTGACTCCGAACACAGAGATAGAGTTTCCGGTACTTGGGCGCGAGGCTTCCGGCGCTACTTCTAGCAACGTGAAGCTGCTCAGCGGCAGCCTGTACATGAACCTGGTGAACGCCAAGGGCGCGGACAGCTTTACGCTCAACGTCGGCAATGAGACAGTGACCCTCGCTCCCGGCAGCCATCTGCGGATCGACGTGACTGCGCCGTCGGCCAGGCTCGTGGTCTTCAACGGCCGTGTCACTCTCGCGGACCGGACGGGCACGCTGGTGGTCGACAAAAAGAAAACGGCCACCTTCGACATCGCCTCCGGAGCCGCTCCGGTAATCGCGAAGAACGAGCCCGAGGGAAGATTCGACAAGTGGGACAAGGAGGCGGTCGACTACCACAAGCCGCGCGCCTCGGCCGCGAGCTTTGCCGGCTCTCCTTACGCATACGGTGTCAACGATCTCGGATACTACGGCGCGTTTGCAGATCTAGGGGGAGGATGCGGAACGCTGTGGCGGCCTTATCTTGCCTCGGCCGCATGGGATCCTTACGGCAGCGGAGTGTGGGGCTGGTATCCGGGCATGGGCTACTCCTGGGTGTCTCCTTACCCGTGGGCGTGGACGCCCTACCACTCCGGCAGCTGGGAATACTGCCCCTCCGCAGGCTGGGGCTGGCGGCCGTCCGGCAGCTGGAGCGGGCTTAACAATCAACCCGCGATCAGCCGCGTCCAGGCTCGCCGCACGTTGCCGACACCGCGAGAGCCCCGGAGGGGCGAGCCGACGCTGGTGCCTGTGAACGTGAAGGCGCTGCCGGTCTCGAAGGTCGAGACCGGGTCCACCTTTGTCTTCCACAGCGACTCGGCCGGCATGGGTGTTCCCCGCGCCGTCTTCGGCAATCTTGGGAAAGTCTCCGAGAACGTCAACCGCCAGGGTGTAGCTAGGACCAGCCTGTCCGACAGCCAGGCGCAGCGCGGCTTCCTCGCCATCAGCCGGCCGGCGCCTTCAGCGGCATCTGCCTCCGCTGAGGCGCACGGATTCTCTTCGCAGGCGTCCAGCTCCGGCCACAGCATCGCCTCTGCCGGCGTCCCCACGGCGTCTTCAAGCCACGCTGGCGGCACTTCGTCAGGCACGGCTGGCCACCACTAGCGCTGCCCTGCTCCCGGCCTTCAGCCTGCTCTAACTTAGAACGCGCTCTGCGAGCTCATTACACTCCGGAGCGGCCGGATGGCTTGGTCCAAATCATGCCGGAGCTGGTCGCCCGGGCCGCCCGGCATCACTGCCGAACAGCGAATTCCCCAAGCCGCTGCGGAGGCTGGCGCCGAGCTAGGGCCTGTCGCTTCACGGGAAGCCGGAGCGGCTGAGCCAGCTGAGCGACAGAACTGCGCCCCGGCTGATCATGCCTGAGTGCCGCAGTCCTTGTACGATCAGGAGCATGGCCCTTCCCCTCAGCTTCCCGGTGCTCCCCATGCTGGCCAAACGAGTAGCCGAGCTGCCCGGGGGCGATGGTTGGATCTTCGAGCCCAAGTGGGACGGCTTCCGGACGCTGGTCTTCCGCGATGGCGACGAGATCCTCATTCAGAGCCGCGAGGGCAAGCCACTGAACCGCTACTTTCCCGAGGTCGAGAGGGACCTGCTGCGGCAGCTTCCGCCCCGATGCGTGCTCGACGGAGAGATCGTCATCGCTGCCGGCGGCCGCCTGGACTTCGATGCCCTGCAGCTGCGGGTCCATCCCGCAGCCTCGCGCATTAAGCTGCTGGCCCGGCAGACTCCCGCATCGGTCGTGTTCTTTGACCTGCTCTGCCTCGGCCAGGACAACCTCTGCCAGCGCCCGTTTGGCGAGCGCGCGGCACTACTCAGCCAGGTGCTGGCCCAAACCACGCCGCCCGTCCACCAGACGCCCGCCACTCGCGACCGCGCGGTCGCCGCCGACTGGTTTCAGCGCTTTGAAGGCGCGGGCCTGGACGGCGTGATGGCGAAGCCGGTCGACGGCGTCTACGAGCCGAACAAACGCTCCATGCTGAAGGTCAAGCACGAGCGCGACTGCGACTGCGTGGTGGCCGGCTTCCGCTGGCACAAGGATGGCGAGGGCGAAGCGGTCGGTTCCCTGCTGCTCGGCCTGTATGACGCAGGCGGTGCGCTGCAGCATATTGGCGTCTGCGCCAGCTTTCCCATGGCCCAGCGGCGCGAGCTGGTCGCGTTCCTTGCGCCCTACCGCGAGCGGGCCGCCGAAAACCACCCCTGGGGCGCCTGGAACACTGTGAACGAAGCGGGCGACGCCGCA
>CAXUND010000118.1:7800-9472 GCA_964252445.1 uncultured Acidobacteriaceae bacterium
CCGCCGCTATCGTACCGGTGACGGGTATAAGTAGCTTTCAAGATCGGCATGCCACTCCTCTGGTTAGAGTTCGGGTAAGTTCCTTGGGTAAGTGCAAGAGACAATGTCACATCGTACCCAGGCGCGGTGCAAGTTCCAGTGAAGCCTCCATCAGGCAATGTGGGCCTTGGCGATGGTGTTCGCGACCGGCCGATAAAGGACACCCTAGCGGCCTAACTCTAGAAATTCAAGCTGCCCGTTCTCTACCTGCGAATATAAGAAATGATCACCCTCTAAATAGCAGTCAGCAGATCCGACAAAGTCCGCGGGCATGGAATAGAAGGCCTCTGTAGAGCCATCCGCGAGGTTGACTACGAGCCAGCTTTGCTTCAGTGGACCTAACCTGTTGCCCGATGCTGAAGCCACAGGTCGATTCTCCGCATCGACTATTTGAGATACGATGAGCGCGACCTTACCGCGTCGGTATTGTATCCCGGTGACGAAGTAGCTGCTGCCAGGCAGACTTAGCGGATACTTCGCCACTACATCCCCGTGCTTGGTGAACGTTGTTAGATTTCCATCTATATACTCTACGAAGTCGTCGGCGTCCTTCGCGGTTACAAAGCCTTGATCATGCAGCGCGTCTGGAACATCGACACCGTTTTTTGCCGAACAGATGAACGCACCTTTCGGATCAAACCAAAAAGCCTGCGCCTCTTATGCAGGGTTGGCTGTCGTCTCGCTGAGCGGAGTGATGCCCACTAACATGGCGCTTTGATCGTCGAGTACAGCGAACGACTGCAAAAGGAAATACCGTGGCAGCGGAAGCGTAACGCTGGTCAGTACTTCACCTGACGATGAGTGTCGAGTGAGCGTCGATTGGCCGGTCTGAGACACGATCGTATCGACCTCTCCGTCAGGAGATACGTAATAGCTCACGTATACACCTTGTGCTTCAGACTGGAGAGAAGCTCTAAACGGGAAGACCGTCTTACCGTCATTCGATATACGCAGAATTTTTTGCGCAGAGTGTCTCGACTCACTGAGATCGTAATAGACGTTTCCCTTTGAGTCGCATTCCGCTGGCTGGTGGGAGAAGCAAGGTACAATTACGGTGTTACAGTAAAGCTCGTTCAACATATACATGACAGCCTGATTGCTGCTGTGTCTGACCGACAAGCGGCATAACTGTGCCTAACATAACCACTAAGCAAAAACTAAGCTTCGGCTTCACACTCCACCTCGCATTCTCATCAAACCATGCTTCAGATTTGCCGGGACTATTCGTCTGCTTTTGTAGTCGCCGAGTACTCGAGTTCAGACACGTAGCTCCGGCTCTGTCAGCGAGTAGGGTCGTCATCCGGATCGGGTTTCTCCTGCGCCGGACGTTGAGCCTCCGGAACATTGCGCAGGTTTACGCGGATCCGGTACCAGATGTACGCAGTGCCGCGCATGCGGTCAACGAGCACGTCATCGACGGCCAGCAGTGCGGCGGCTTCGGGATGAAGCGCCTTCCAGCGGTCGAGCCCGGCAAGGGCTGCGGCCTTGTCGGGGGAGTTGGCGATGGTGACTAACGGCATTTTCGAGTGCGCCCGATACTTAAGTGGGGACTTCAGTGATGGTTCGCCCGGCGACTTGGCCGGAGCCTTGCGCGCCCGCGACGGCGCGACCCTGGGTGCCTCCCCCGCAGCCT
>CAXUND010000119.1:0-6398 GCA_964252445.1 uncultured Acidobacteriaceae bacterium
AGCGTGTGCCCGCGCAGAAACTCGGCCGCCGGCATGGCCCGCTTGCCTTCAAGCTGTATCTCAACCAGCTCGATGTATTCGCCTTCGCCGCAAACCGCGTACAACCTGTCGCCCTGCTGCACAAGTTCACCGGTCTCGCGACCCCGATTGCGTATTTCGCTTCCGGCATATGGCTTGAGCGCCATCCGCGTCGCGCTGAACTTCTTCCCGCCGAACGTCGTCCACGCACCCGGCCACGGATAAAAGCCGCGCCAGCGGTTGTAGATCTCCTGCGCAGAACGTGTGAAGTCAATGCGCCCGTCTTCACGCGTAAGCAGAGGCGCGTGCGTCGCCAATGCATCGTCCTGCTCGACGGGAAGTATGGTTCCATCCGCAAGCCCGGCCAGCGTCTCGACCAGCAGCTCCGCGCCCATCTGTGCCAGGGGCGGATACAAATCCGCCGATGTCTGATCAGCGCCGATCGCTAGCTCCCGCCGCAACAGCATCGGGCCGGTGTCGAGCCCCTGGTTCAGCAGCATCGTCGTCACACCGGTGACCGTTTCGCCCCGCGCAATCGCCCACTGGATGGGCGCCGCGCCCCTGTACTTTGGCAATAGAGACCCGTGCACGTTGATGCAGCCCAGGCGCGGCAGCTCCAGCATCCACGCGGGGATCAGCCGCCCGTATGCGACGACCACCATCGCATCGGGATCAGTCGCCTCCAGCCGCGCGCGCAGCTCCGCGTTGTTCTTGATCTTTCCCGGCTGGTCAACTTCAACGCCCGCTGCCATCGCCGCGGTCTTCACCGGCGGCGCCACCAGCTGCATGCCGCGCCCGCTCGGCCGATCCGGCTGCGTCAGCACCAGCGCCACCTCGTGCCCGGCGGCCAGCACCGCCTCAAGCGTCGGTACGGCAAACTCCGGCGTCCCGCAAAAAACCAGCTTCACGCGACGCCTACCAGTCTCCCGCCTTGATCAGCTTGCGGATCCGCCGCATCAGCAGATCGCGCTTCAGCGCGCTCACCCTCGAAAAGAAGAGTATCCCCTGAAGGTGATCAATCTCGTGCTGAAACGCCCGCGACAACAGCTCTTCGCCATCGTGCTCGACCGGCTCGCCGTGCTCATTCTGCGCACGCACCCTGACCTTGGCCGCGCGCGACACCTTCTCCCGGATGTCCGGCAGGCTCAGGCAGCCTTCTTCTTCGTACTGCCGGCCCTCGCGGAAGATAATCTCCGGATTGACCAGCACCAGCTTCTCCTCCGGATTCTTTTGAAAGCTCAGATCGATCACGGTGATCTGCTTGGATACACCGATTTGCGGCGCGGCCAGGCCGATGCCCTTCGCCGCATACATCGACTCGAACATGTCGGCCACCAGCGTGCGCAGGTCCTTGTCAAAAACAGTCACCGGCTCGGCCGGCCGCTGCAGCACCGGGTCCGGATATTTCACGATTTCTCGAATCATTTCCTGCCAACTTAGTAATTGCGGATCTGCTCTACGTAACCGTCATAGTTACGTTTCAACTCGCGCAGCGAATCTCCGCCGAATTTCTCCAGCACCAGCCGCGCAAACGCGAGCGCCACCATTGCCTCGGCCGCCACCCCCGCAGCCGGAACCACGCACACATCGCTGCGCTCGTAGGCCGCCTTGGTCTCCTCGCGCCCCGCATAGCTGACAGACCCAAGCGGCCGGCGCAGGGTCGAGATCGGCTTCAGGTAGCCGCGGACCACGATGTCTTCGCCATTTGAAATGCCGCCCTCGATTCCGCCGGCGTTGTTACGCTCGCGCGTAAAGCGCGTCGGCCTGCCCTCTGCAGCCTGGTCCGCGTAGCCGATGGCATCGTGCACTTCGGAGCCGAGTGACTCGGCCGCGGTGACCCCGCGCCCCAGCTCCACCGCCTTGACCGCCTGCAGGCTCATGACCGCCTGCGCCAGCAGCCCATCCAGGCGCTCGTCCCAGTTGGCATAGGTGCCGACGCCGGCCGGCGCGCCATGCACCACCACCTCAAAAACGCCGCCAATCGAGTCTCCTGTCCGCAGCGCCAGATCCACCTCGGCCTTCATCCGCTCCTCGGCCTCCGGGTCGACGCAGGCCAGCAGCACCTCATCCTTCGCCCGCAGGGCCGCAATCTCGTCCCACGCAGCGTCGCGCCCCAGCTCCGCGCGGCCCACGCGGACCACGTGGCTCGCCACATCGATCCCCAGCGCGCAAAGTAGCAGCTTGGCAATGGCTCCCGACGCCACCCGCGCCGTTGACTCACGCGCCGAGGCCCGTTCGAGCACGTAGCGCGCGTCGGCGAAGTCGTACTTGAGCGAGCCGGCCAGGTCCGCGTGCCCGGGCCGCGGGGAGGCAACCGCCTTGTGCTTCTCCGGGTCGCCAGCCTCGACCGGCAGGATCTCGGACCAGTTGGCCCAGTCGCGGTTCGCGATCTCCATCGCGATGGGCGAGCCGATGGTCTTGCCGTGGCGCACGCCCGAGAGGAAATGCGCGGTGTCGGTCTCGATCTTCATGCGGCCGCCGCGGCCATAGCCCTGCTGGCGTCGCCAAAGCTCGCGGTTCACGAACGCGGTGTCGATCGTGACCCCGGCAGGCATGCCGGAAACCAAAGCGATCAGGCTCTCGCCGTGCGACTCGCCTGCTGTCGAAAAACGTAACATTCTAGGAACGATTGTACTTGGCGGGTGGAGCAGCCCTTCGGCTACGCGCGGAGAAAAGGAAGCAGCACCAGGATCCCCAGCGTCGCCAGGTGCAGCACCACATGCAGCGTGTTCGGAGTGATGCCGTTCCGCTCCGGCAAAAAGGCGTGCGTACCTCTGAACATGACCTGGTAGCGCGCCGCACGCCCCGGCTGAACGCGCCCGAAATAGGGCACCCACCAGGCCGTAAGCTCGCCTGCGAACAGAATCCCGTACGCCCACCACAGCCAGGTCACCACCCAGCCCGGCCACCTGAGCGCAGACGCGTACTCGCAGCAGAAGAGAAAGACCAACAGGAACGGCAAACCGCTCAGCAGCGTCACGATCACCCGCTTGGCAGGGCTGTCCACCGCGCGTACGGCCGCGAGGTTGCTCAGCCGGCCAAGCGGCACCGAGTCATGCAGCATCAGGTGCGCGACGCAGAAGCCCTGCAGCATGAGCAGCGGGACTTCCACTCCGCGATTCAACCCGCTTCCTCCTGCTCTTGAGGGCCGCGAGCCGGCCCCGCATCCTGGTCGAGGAACGCCCGCGCATCGAGCACCGGCCGCTCCAGCGCCCGCACCCAGTCGGTCATCTCGCCCGCGCCCCGTCCACAGCCTACGGAGCGCGCCAGCTCCGTCCGCACGGTCTGCATCTTCGCTTCGAGATCGTCAAGGTAGTGGAGGACGATAGCCTCTTGGATCATCGGCAGCTTGGGCGAACCGAACTCCAGCTTTCCGTGATGACTGAGAATCATGTGCTGCACCAGGAGGCGGAGCCGGGGCGGAAAATCCGGCATCGCGGCCACCTTGCTCCCGACCATGCCCATGCCGATCGAGATGTGCCCGACCAACTGGCCTTCGACGGTGTACTCAAAGCTCGTGCCCCAGCGCAGCTCCTCGAGCTTGCCGATGTCGTGGAGGATCGCGCCCGTTATCAGCAGGTCGCGATCAAGCGAAAACCCTTGGGCCGCGTAGTGGGCAGCGGTCACGTCGCAGAGGTCCAGCAGCGAGACAATATGTTCAAGCAGCCCGCCGATCCACGCGTGGTGCAGGCTCTTGGCCGCGGGCGCCTGCCGCAGACGACCCGCGATCTCCGGATCGTCAAGGAAGGCGCGCACCAGCCCTCGCAGATGCGGATTCGCAAGGCTGTCAGCATGGCGCTCCAGCTGCACCCAGAGTGCGCCTATATCGTATGTCGTGTTGGGAACGAAGTCAGAAAGCGTGTACTCGTCCGGCTCGGCGCGGCGAATCTTCTCTATCTTGATCTGCAGCTTCTCGTTGTAGCGGCAGACCGTGCCGCGCAGCTTGATGACGTCGCCCTGCGCAAACTCACCCGCCGTAGCCGCCTCCCAGAGGCGGCCCTCGATCTGCCCGGATCGGTCGGCGAGCACCAGCGCCAGGTAGGCTGAGCCGTCCGTCTTGCTGCGAAGCTGGCGGCTGACCGCGGCAAAGAACTCCGTGATGGTGTCGTTCTCACGCGCGGCCAGCCCGCTGACGAAAAGCTCCTTCACTCGCGCCTACTGCGGCGGTGCGCCGTTGGGCGTGGCGCCCGGCGTGCCTGGCGTCGCCGGACCCAGAGGTTCACCTGTGCCGTTCGGGGTCTTCTGCGTTTCAGTGGGTGCGGGGTTGGCAGGCGTGCTCTCCGGAGTCGCCGCGGTGGTACCCGAGGCTGCCGAAGGCGTGGTATCTGGAGTCGACGCGGGCTCCCCCGCAGCTCCCGCCGCCGGCTTCTCATGCGGCACATCCGCGTAGCGCACCTTCGGCCCGGTCGCCTTTACCTTAGGAGGCTTCTTCGAGGTATCCCCGGCCAGTCCCAGCGGCCTGTCCTGCGTCGCCTGCGTGGCCACTTCGTCCGGCGCCGCCGGAGGAGGCGCAAACGGGTCGGTCTTCTTGGCCTTCTCGCTCTTATCTTTCTTCACGATTGGGCGGTCGGAAAACCGGGTCTTCACCGCAGGCTTCTCTGCTACCTCATCCGTCACGCTCTCGCCGCTTGCATAGCGGGTGCCCGCGGGTACATTCGCAGCCGGCACGTTTGAGGCCACCTGGGTGGTGGAAGCTGCGCCGTTGTTGGGTCCCGCCTGCTCGGCTGCCTGCGCCTTTTCGCCCTCCGAGGCATTGCCGTTTGCCGTCGTTGCTCCGGCGTCCTCGCTGCGCTCAGCTCCTGTCGGCAGCGTCTCCCTCGGCGCCTGCCCAAAGCGGATCTTCTCCTTCTTGCCCGGCTTGAGGCTGGCAACCTGCTTGTTCTTCGAGCTCGTGGCCGTGGACGAAGCAGCGGCCTCGGTCGTTGATCCGGCCGCCGCGTTCGTCGGCGTGACAGTCGCGGTGTTCGCGTCTCCCTGCGGCACTTCTGCCAGTGACGGCACTCCTGCCGGGACAGCCGGGCCGTTGGGCGCGGCTGCCTTGGCAGTCTGCGTATTCGACATGCGCGTCCGGCCGCGGCCGCCAAAGCGTGTGCGCTCCAGCTTCTTTTTCTTCTTCGGCGTAGGGGGCGCGTAGGCGCTGAAGATCGGCTTCGTCTCGTTCGGGCTCGCACCGGAGTCGACATAGCCCGGCTTGATGTCGATGTATGCCTCCTCGCGCAAACGCCGCATGTAGCTGCGCAGCGCGGGATTCATCTTGGTCATGCCCACCCGGTCTTCGATCTCGCCTTCAACATCCTTGAACGGCGCCACGCCGCCCGCCTGGTGCTCGTCGACCTTCAGGATGACGTAACCCTGCTTGGTGCGGATCGGTTCCGTGTACTTGCCCGGATCAAGCGAAAAGGTCTGGTCCTCAAGCACCTTGGCCAGCTGGCCGCGCTTGAAGTCGCCGATCTCCCCGCCCTGCGCCGCGGTCGGCCCGCCCGAGCTCGCCTTCGCGACCGCCGCGAAATCTTTCCCGGCCTTCAGTTGCGCTTCGATTCCGGCGGCCTTCTTCTCTGCATCCGCTACCTGCGCCGCGTCGTCCGGGTTCGCCGTGGGAACGAGGATCTCGCTCAGCTTGACCTGCTCCTGCCGTTCAAACTCGCTCTTGTGAGCCTCGTAGTAGGCCTGCTCATCCGCCTGCGAGATGTTGATCCTCCGACCCACTTCTTCGCGGATCACCTGCGACGTGATCACGCGGTTGCGGATCGAGGCCTTGAAATCCTCAAAGGAGACGCCCTGCTGCTCGGCCGCCTTCTGCAGGTCTTCCATGGTGTCAAGGTGGTTCTGCTTGCGCAGCTCGTCCAGCTGGCGCACCGTCTCGTTCTCCCCGGTGATGCCCAGCTCCTTGCCCTTCGACAGGAGCAGCTGGTTGTCGATCAGGTCGCGCAGCAGGTCCTTCTTCTGCGCGTCCACCTCGGCATCGGTCCAGTTGCGCTGCTTGGCCGTCGCGTTCAGGTCGTCGACTGCGTGGTCATAATCCGAGCGGCTGATGATGCCGTCGTTGACGCGCGCGACGATATCTTCGACCACCGTGCCCTGGTACGGCGACTGGATGGGCGCGGTTGCGCCCTTGGTGACTGTCTGGGCCGGGAGGACCATCGAGAACGCGGCCAATGCCAGGCCGGTCGAGAAGGCAGTGCGGGCAGAAAAGAATCGAATCATCAATAAAGGTCTCAAGAAGTCTCGGAGCCTGGCCGTAGTCCGAAAAAGCAGGCCCCTGAACAAGAGACGCGGGAACCGCTCCGCCGGCAGCGGGAGGGCGCTGCTGCCATTCTAATCCCCACTCCGGCCGGTTCGCAGGCCCGCTGTGTAGAATCCCCGCAAGCGAGTCGTCGCCC
>CAXUND010000119.1:6498-9344 GCA_964252445.1 uncultured Acidobacteriaceae bacterium
CAACGAGATCCATGTTCACCCGGTTGCCGGCGAGATCAGCGCACCACTGGCCGCAGCGATCGCTGCCTGCCCGGCAAGCGGCTGCACGCTCCACATTTCAACCGGGGGCGCGCCGGTGAGCTGGGCCGGCACCTCAACCGTCAGTCTCCGCGCCAACGATCACCTGATCGTCGACGACAATGCGCTGATCAGCGTGTCCGGCAACCAGGATGTCCTCACCATCCCCTACGGCGCGGACAACGTGGAAATCGAAGGCGGCCGCTGGTCAGACTCGGTCAACGTCTACCACTCGGTGATTCACGATTACGCCAACCGCGCCAGCATTCACAACCTGCAGTTGATCGACCATCGCGGATCCGTTCCCGATGCAGGCCTGGGCATCCGGGTTGAAGGAACCTCGGGGCCGATCGAAGGCACCCGGATCTACAACATCGATGCCAATACTTCGTTCATCGCCATCGGCCTTTCGACTGCCGTCCATGACACCACCATCGATAACGTCTTCATCCATGATGGCGGCGAATGCTTCGACTTCAACGGCGATGCTGCGCCCACCGTCAACACCACCGTCTCGAACTCGACCTGCAAAAACACCTATGGCAACAACTACATCGAGTCCGCGCAGCAGACCACCATCACCAACTCGCACTTCATCAACTGCGGCCGCGACAAGGTGAACTGCTGGTACTCGCACATTGGAGGCAAGGCGCGGCCGTATCGCACCACCTTCTCGAACAATGATTTCCTCGGCGGCCCGGGCAGCCACATCTATATCTTCGGGGTCAGCACGGACGTCGCCATTACCGGCAACCGCTTCGAACTCGCCGGCATGGAAGCCATCCGCATCGATCCATCTGCCGGCGGAACCAACCAGTACATAACCATTGCAGGCAATCAGTTCAAGGACAATGGCGCGAGTGCTCCACCCGCAAGCAGCACCCTCGGCGCAATCGGCATACACTCGTCCGGCGGAGCTCAGGGTGTCAACAACCTGCTGGTGGTCGGGAACGGCTTCTACTCGACCGTAGGAACGCAGAAATATGCGATCACCGGCGACAGCGGCAAGGCCCCATTTCAGGTCGAATGGTTCTCGAACGAAGTCATTGGCATGGCCAAGCCATTCAACTTCGGCGTCGGTTGCAACAGCTGCACCATCGGCCCCTACGCAGATGGAACCGGCGCCGCACTCGTCGGCTCGGACCTGGCGCCGGATGCCTATAACCGCTTCGACCTCGGCCGATCGTATGCAGGCGAATACTGGCGCGATCTGTTTATCTCCGGAGCGATCAAGACGCCCTCCGCGACCCTGACTCTTCCCGGCGCGAGTGGAACGCTGGGGCTCACCTCGCAGCTTCCACGAGTGGGCACGCCCCCAACCTCCTCTGCGGCGTGCACTCCACCGCAGCTCGAATATGACTCGGCTTACCTCTACGTCTGTACCGCGCCGAACACCTGGCGGCGGCTCGCGACCACTCCGTTCTAAGCGCTTCTCCCGTGCTGTATAACTCTTGCCTGGACGGTGCCCGCATGAACAGAAGGGAATTCATTCTCACCGGCTGCACCGCGTCTGCCGCGCTCCTCGCGTGGCGCGGCGTTCCTGCGCTGGCCCAGGATCAGCCGAAATCTCCGTTGCTCTTCGGGGTCGACTACTACCCCGACCAGACTCCGGAAGAGCTATGGGAACAGGACGCCGCCGCCATGGCCGCGATCGGCGTCACCAATGTGCGCATCGCGGAGTTTGCCTGGGCGCTGATGGAGCCTTCTGAAGGCCACTTCGACTTCGCCTGGCTCAAACGCTCGACCGCGCTGCTCCATGCTCATGGGATCGGTATCATCCTCGGCACGCCCTCGGCCGCGCCGCCTCCCTGGCTGACCGAGAAGTACCCGGAGGTGCTTATGGTGAATGATCACGGACTAACCCTGGGCCCCAGCGGACGGCGCTTTACCTGCCCCACAAACCCGACCTACCGCCGCCTCTCGCTCGCTGTGGCAACCGAGATGGCCCACACCTTTGCGTCCACGCCCGGAGTCATCGGCTGGCAGATCGACAATGAGCTGACCCTCGGCGACAGCGGCCGCTGCTACTGCCGGTATTGCCGCGAAGGTTTTCAGGGATGGCTCCAGACGAAGTATGGCTCGCTCGACGCGCTCAACCGCGATCTCGGCACCGTCTTCTGGAGCAGGACCTACACCGACTGGTCGCAGATTCCCGTCCCGCTGCCCTCGGGCGCTCCGCCCAATCCCGGCCTCACCCTCGACTACGACCGCTACCAGAGCTACGCCAACGCCTCCTTCCTTGAAGACCAGCTCGCCATGCTGCGCCAGCTCTGCCCCACTCACTTCATCACCACCAACAACGCCTCGCTCAGCGACACCATCGACCTGCGCGAGCTCTACCGCAACCTCGACTTCGTTGCCGGCGACAACTATCCCGGCTTCGCCGCCATGTTCTTGAGCGGCGGCGAGCCGGGTACGGACACTCCCGCGCAAGCCCTTGCGCCGGCCATCTCCTTCTCCCACGACCTGCTGCGCGGCATCAAGGATGGCAAGCCCTTCCTGATCATGGAAGAGCAGTCGGGAAAATCCGGCCAGCCCAGCTTTTCGCCACAGCCGGAGAAGGGCCAGCTGCGGCTGTGGTCCTTCCAGGCGATCGCTCATGGCGCCATGGGCATCAACTACTTTCGCTGGGATACGGCCAACTTCGGCGCTGAGGAGTACTGGCACGGACTGCTGCGGCACGACCGCTCGCACTCGCCCGGCTTCGACGAAATCGTCAGCACCATGCGCGAGTCGAAGTCTCTCGGCCACGACGCACTCCACGCTCCCTCGGTCGCCGAGCTCGCCCT
>CAXUND010000120.1:0-9337 GCA_964252445.1 uncultured Acidobacteriaceae bacterium
GTTTGCACGGACCTCTGCTTGAACGGCTTAACAGGATATATCTCGAAGTCGGGAAAGAGAGAAAACCTTAAGGCCGGGCAGGCATACTTCTGGTCGTCTTTCCATACCCCAGCGTCCAGCCACGCTCTCGCTCTTGGAGATGAGGATTTTGTCCGAATCGTACTTGTGGGAGTGTCTGTCGGCCGGCTACTGAGTTATCCGTCGACGCAATAGTAAACTCGCACGAGCGTGAATCGGTCCGGCGGTGGAAAGACTGCTGCGCGTAAAGTGCCGTATTTACGGTCAGCAGGCGGGCGAGAAGTTTATGAAGGGTCCTCTCACCTCACCAACAGTTCGCTGATCGCCTTTGAGGCTCCTCAGCTTACGTATCGGTCATCCACGTAGCACCACTTCCAGTCCTCGCCCTTCTCAGCAGACTGGATGATCGGGTGTTGCGTCTTCGAAAAATGCGCGCGCGCATGGCGATTCTTCGACGAGTCACAACAGCCGACATAACCGCACTCTGTACACATGCGCACATGTACCCAGGTATCACCCACAGAAATGCAATCTGCGCAGCCTTTACTTGCGGGCTTGACCTTCTTGACGTGATCGGCAAGATGGGCACACGTCGCTGCTTTTGGCACAGACTGACTCCTGAAGAACGGCACTTAGTTTCCTGCTTTCATCTGCGATCCGCCTCCGACATAGGTGACGTGCCAGATCGATCCCGACCCATCATCGGTGACGAACAGCGATCCGTCTTTTGCTACGGTGACGCCTACAGGACGTCCCCAAACTTTGCCGTCTGCTGTTACAAACCCGGTCAGAAAGTCCTCATACTCCCCGGTCGCTTTGCCGTCGCGCATGGGCACACGGATGACTTCGTAGCCGGCGCGCTTGGCCTTGTTCCATGACCCATGCTCAGCGGCAAATACATCACCTCTGTAGTCGGCGGGAAACTCCGAGCCTTCGTAAAAGGTCATCTCGAGCGACGCGAAGTGCGGCTGCAGCAGCACGTCCGGGGTCAGCACCTTAGCCTGCAGTTCCGGGTGTTTACCCTGGTGCCGCGGGTCCTGCTTACCTCCAGATGGGCCCCCCATGTAGTACCAAGGCCAGCCGTAGAAGCCGTCCTCCTGTACATGGGTGATGTAGTCAGGGACGAGGTTGTCGCCGAGCATGTCACGCTCATTCGTCGAGCACCAGAGCTGACCGGTCATGGGGTGGATGGCCTCGCCGACGCAATTGCGAATGCCTGAAGCATAGACCTTCACAAACTTGCCTTCCGGGGTAAATTCAAGCACATCCGCGCGGTGGAACTCCTCCGGATGGGTATCCGCGTCGTCGACATTCGAGTGCGAGCCGACGGAGACAAACATGCGCGTGCCGTCCTTCGAGAACACGATATCGCGCGTCCAGTGACCGCCGCCGCGCAGGCGTCCGCCGCCGGGCAGGTCAGCCAGCTTTTCCACCGGGCCGGAAGCCTTCAGGTCGCCGTTCTTGTAAGGAAAGCGCACAACCGAGTCGGTGTTGCCGATGTAGACGTACTTGGGATTGGGGCCAGCCGGGTAAAAGGCGATGCCGAATGGCTGGGTTGTCTGCGTGGTGAAAACGGAACTCTCCTTGGGCTTGCCGTCCGGGCCGACGCCGCGGAAGACCATAATCTGGCTGCTTTCGGACAATGCCACGAACAGGTCGCCATTGGGTGCCGTGCGGATCAGGCGCGGTCTATCGACACCTGCGGCGTACTGCTCCACCTTAAAGCCTGCAGGCGCCTGCGGCATTGCGCCCGCTGGCCTGTCAACGCGGTTGCTGCCTGCGTCTACACCCTCGGTCGCATAGGGCGCCGGGAGATCGGCGACAGTGAGCTTGCGGCGAACGCCTGGCTTCTCAAGCGAATAGTCTGTGAACGCCGCCGGGCCGGTCAAGACTTGCGGCGACTGCGCAGCGGCTTTTGGCGACGTTGACACGAAACTTGCGGTAAGTGCGGCCAGCGATAGGATCGCCGCATTATGAGTGCGCATGCCTGGTTTCTCCCTGGCACTAGGATGCGGCGTGCTGCCTGGTTGTTGCGAAGTCTACTTTCCAGGCGCGGCGGATTTCACAGGTTCTGTTGGCCTCGGCAAAGTCGGAGATAGAAGTTTGGCTGACCAGAGAAGCGTCACTAACCTCATAATCTTTCGGTTCGCTGAGCTACCGCTTTCCGAGCAAAGTAAAGGCGACAGGGAGTAGCCCTGTCGCCTCGGCAGCCAGACTCTCATGAACGGCTATGGGTAGGTGACGATCGGACTCACCTGGTCGGCGTAGCCGCTGTTTACTGCCGCTCCCTGCCCATTGACTACATGAGTGATCTGTCCGCTGCCATTGAGCCAAACTGTGCCGACGTCGTGGAGAGAAACGCCAGGAACATCAGGCACCGTCATGGCGTTGTCGTCAATGATGTTCAAACCAAGATCGAAAAACGAGTAGATCCCTGATCCATAGACCTGGTGCGACGTAACCGAGTCTGCTACCGCATACGAGGGATAGCCGTTCGCGGAGCCATCCATCCAGGCGGCCTGACTCGGAGGATCATAGGGCAATTCGCTTTGGTAGAAGATCGTTCCGCCGCCATTGCCTCTCCAAAGAACCTGCTCCTTCTGGTAATGCTCTACAGCCAGACCTAAGGCCTCGACCCTGTCGCCGTTGACCACCAATCCATGGTCGGCGGTGTTCACCGTCCAGCCCACGCCATTGCCGTGGTCCGCGCGCCACGCCCAGATATCATCGAGAATCACGTCGGCGCTATCGACCTCCAGGCTGGTGGTCGCAGAACCGGGCGTCGCACCACCGACCCTAAGAGTAAGGTCATTGATCGAAGACGGATTGTTTGCATGCGAGAAGAGCCCGCCCGGAGGCAGGTTGTGCAGTAGCGCGTCGCCCATCTTGAAGAGCACGGGTGAGTTCACCGGCCCCGCGTCAACGATGAGGCCGGCAATCTGCACCCCGCCGACATCCTCAACCACGATGGCCTCGTTGCCGGCTTGGGGAGCCAGCGTCGCATACCCAAGGCCGAGCACGATGGTATCCGGATAGAGAACAAAGATCGGGAAGTCGTATTTGTAAATGCCCGGGGTGAGGATCAGATTCTGCCCATATAGCATCGCCAGGTCGATGTCCTCGATCGGGGTGGAAGGTTTGGCGATAAAGAACTTCTCGATCGGGATAGAACGTCCGGCTTCCTTGCCAGTCGCCCAGCTGGTCCCGCTCGAGTTATGCAGCGCCGCCGGCGCAAAGACGTTGTAGTGTCCTTTGTTGTCGACGTAGAGGAACGGCTTCTCGCGGCTTACCGGCGTTGAGGAAACGACAGTCTCCGGAGGACTCGGGTAGCTGGGCGTTGGGGCGCCTTCGACTCCGGAAAAGACCATATTCCAAACCCCGCCGGTCCACGATCCGAGAACACTGTTGCGAGTGAAGTACTGCTGTTGTGAGCAGGGATTCACATTACCGGTGACCACGGTATCGGCGATAAATCCGCCGCTCGCGAAACCGCAGTAGGAATCCGTGAGTTCGAGACCGCCGTTGATCTGGAGCCGACGCAGCGGCGCTGCCTGCGAAGCTCCCCACTGGAGTGTGGTCGGTGGCGCGTTCTGGTCGCTGTCAGTGACAACATTGAACGTCATGTTTTCCATCGAGCGCCAGAAGGTGTCGGTCAGGTTGGTTCCTGGAAAGTACTGCGTCGCGGTGCCGAAATTAGGGGTGATGTAGCCGTTGATGGTAACGTCTCCGGGCTGTTCGCCTAGACCCGCGATCGATTCGTAGTAGCCGATCGGCGCCTGGACCGCATAGGTGCCTGGCTTGAAGAGCACGGCATATCGATTGGTCCCGAACTGCGGCTCATTCGACAGCGAAGTCAGGGTTGAAAGCACCTGCGAAGCTGGCATACTTGGGTCCAGCACGTACACGTTCGGTCCAAAATCGGGTTGCTGCCCCAGGGCGGCCATGCCGATGGCGGCGAACAGAACGCTGGTTCCCACTGGAACAATCCTGGTGCACTTCGCACCTGTCATGGCACTCCACCTGATTTTCAAAGCTTTGCTCCAAGTCAGCTTGGTTTCACTGCGTGAGAAAATTAGTCCTCCTTGGCTGGACTCGTCAATCGTCTCTCTCTCAGACCTTTTGATTTGAACAACACCACAGCCTCGTGACTCTCGTTCGCGCCCGGAACAGTCTGGAGTGCGCCAGCACATCGGCCCCTGGAAGCGTTCCGGCGAAGCTCTCCAGGAAGCTGGCCGCGCCTACCAGCGCAAGCGCTTCCTCATCCCCGGATTGCGCGACACGTAATGAAACGGTCTCTTCGCCTGCCATGCGACGAGTGTACTGCCGCGTGGGACAATCGATCTATGAAGATAGCCGTTGCTACCGCAGCAGCTCCGGCTGCCATCGGGCCCTACTCGCAGGCAGTGCGAATCGGCGGCCTGCTGTACACGTCAGGGCAAGTCGCTCTCGACCCGGCAAGCGGGACAATTGTCGAGGGTGGGATTGAAGCGCAGACGATGCGGGTTCTGGATAACTTGAAAGCTGTTGTCGAAGCCGCAGGCGGGACGCTGGCCGATGTTTTGAAGACGACGGTCTTCCTCAAAAGCATGGACGATTTTGCGGCGATGAACGCAGTCTACGCGCGCTATCTGGCTCCCGAAGGTGTTGTGCCGCCCGCGCGATCCACAGTAGAGGTAGCCGGCCTACCGAAGGACGCTCTGGTTGAAATAGAAGTAATCGCCGAGCTTCGGTAATCCATCTAAGCAAGCGGAAGGAGCGCGACATGGCAGATGTGAAAGTAGAGAAGATCGAAAAGAGCGAAGCCGAGTGGAAGGCCCAGCTCACACCTGAGCAGTACTATGTCACCCGTCAGAAAGGCACCGAACCGGCGTTCAGCGGAGCGCTTTATCGCAATCACGCGCAGGGAACTTACAACTGCGTCGCCTGTGGCGCGCCCTTGTTCCGGTCTGAGGAGAAATTTGAGTCGGGCACCGGATGGCCAAGCTTCTGGGTCCCGGTCAGCGATGAAGCGGTGGCTACGCACGAAGACACCAGCTATGGCATGCGCAGGGTGGAGGCGACCTGCGCCCGGTGTGACGCGCACTTAGGGCACGTTTTCCCGGATGGACCGAAGCCTACGGGCCTGCGCTACTGCATCAACTCGGCTTCGCTCGACTTTGAGCCAACGTCGTAGAAGCGGCGAAGCGAGGCTCTCGAGCCATCACCCGGACGCGGGCGAAAGGATCTAGATCTCGTGACCCCGCGGCTAAGCTGTGTGCGCGTGGTGGACAGTTAAATTGCCAGTCTTTTCTGCGCTCGGGATGACACGGTGCAAACTAGTCGAAGAGCAGGAGCTAAGCCTTTACGACTTTGCCGCTCTTAATGCAGCTGGTACACACGCGGATGCGCTTCGCACCCGTACCGACCTTTGCCTTGACCGGCTTGAGATTAACGTTCCACCGGCGGCGGGTGACGTTATGTGCATGCGAGATGTTGTTGCCGAACTGCGGCCCCTTGCTGCAAATCGCGCAAACCTGTGCCATGAGTCACTCCAACAACTGATAAGGTGTCCGGTGTACGCAGGAAAGCGCACTGCTACCGAACCTTAAGCATACCTTAGCCAGGCTGCTCGATCAACTCTGGCGTCTCCCCCTATAATCGGTCGCGCAATCATCTGCGGGAGCACCCGGAGGGACACGATGAAGACCAATTTGCACCTGGGATTTACTGGCGATTGTGACGCGGCATTCGCTTTCTATGAAAAGGTGTTCAACACCAAGCGGCTCATGACCATGAAGTGGGGTGACGCGCCGGCAGGGGTTCCGTGTCCGGAAGGAGCTGAGGAATTAGTCATGCATACTGCCCTGCCGCTCGGGGGTATGACGCTGATGGGAGCGGATGCGCCTCACGGACACGGCAACGCCTTCGGAGGGTTCGACATCTCTGTGGATGATCCGGACGAGGCCGAGGTGAAGCGGCTGTTTGCGTTGCTGAGCGAGGGCGGCAGCGTGATGATGCCGCTGGCGCCCACCTTCTGGTCCCCGCTCTTTGGCATGTGCACAGACAAGTTCGGCGTCAACTGGATGGTCGGTGTTAGCGGCCAGTAGCTTAGGCATGACAGGTCGATTTTACGCAGCCTCGCTCTACCAAGGTGATCACGCGGCTCGTCCTGGGCGCAGGCGGGAGCAGAACCGGGCATTGCTCCCTCGACGCTTACCCGCACCCGGCTCGGCGTGGGATGGAAGTAGACGGGCATGCTGGCGATGGTTCGCCGGGTCGGGCGGAGCGTGGAGAGCTTTACGTTCGGCTACGCGGAGCCAAAAGAAAAAGGGCAGCCGTAACCGGCTGCCCTTTGCTGTCAAGCAGCGCCTTAGTGAGCGCCAACAGTCTTGGGCTGGTTGGCGGTGATCTCGGAGAGCCGCTTCGCCAGGATCTGCTCCAGGTTCTCAAGCGCCTCTGAAAAGCCCTCGATGCCTTCCTTCAGCTTGTCGTGGGCCATGCGATCCTCCGCATGCATCTTTTCGAAGGTCGCCTCATCGATGTTCAGCCTCTCGATGTCAAGGTCCTTTGCCTGGTCGGGGTTGAGCTTGCGCGGCAGTTCGCCTTCCTTCCCGTCGAGCTCCTGCAGCAGCTTGGGCGAGATGGTCAGCAGGTCGCAGCCAGCCAGCTCTTCAATCTCGCCGATGTTGCGGAAGCTTGCTCCCATAACCACAGTCTTGTAGCCAAACTTCTTGTAGTAGTTGTAGATCGTGGTCACCGACTGCACGCCCGGATCCTCGGCGCCCACGTAGTCCTTGCCGGTGTCCTTCTTGTACCAGTCGAGAATGCGGCCGACGAAGGGCGAGATCAGCGTGACCTTCGCTTCTGCGCAGGCGACCGCCTGGTGCAGACCGAAGAGCAGCGTCAGGTTACAGTGGATGCCTTCCTTCTCGAGCTGCTCCGCGGCCTTGATTCCGGGCCAGGTCGAAGCGATCTTGACCAGGATGCGCTCCTTTGAGACGCCCGACTCCTCGTACATATCGATGATCTCGTGCGCCTGCTTCAGCGTCGCCTCGGTGTCGTAGGACAGGCGCGCGTCGACCTCGGTCGACACACGGCCGGGCACGATCGCCAGGATCTTTTTGCCAAAAGCCACAGCCAGGTGCTTGAAGGCTTCCGCCGCGACTTCCTTGTCGTCGGCATCGTCACCCAGCTTGCTCTTGGCCTCAAGCAGTACGTCGTCCACGATCTGCTGGTAGGCGGGCATCTGTGCGGCCGCGGTGATCAGCGACGGGTTGGTGGTGGCATCCTGCGGCTTTACCTTCTCAATAGCCGAGATATCGCCGGTATCGGCGACGACAGTGGTGACGGCGCGGAGCTGTTCGAGCAGTGATTTTGCCATGATGTTCTCCCGAGGGTTGCTGCTTGCGCCGGTGGTCGCGGGGCAACAAAGGCCACGGTCGCGCAGGTTCTTGAACCCCACTAGAGTACCACTTCTTGGGAAATGGTGAGAGGTGGAGAAAGCCTGCCGGCTAAAGTCCCCTGATCTTTCCCGAAAACGGGGCGGATGGCTGTAGAAGACCATAGCTGAGACACCGGGTTCCGATCGGACGGGATCGAAACACCATTCCGTTCATCGAAGCAATGAGCAGGAAACCGGGAGTGCGGGAGCACAGCCTTATGGAAATCGGCATTGACAGTTTTGCGGCCATCCTCAGTGATCCTCAAACCGGCATCCATCTTTCGCCGGCCGACCGGATCGCGAATCTTCTAAAGGAGGTCGAAGCCGCGGATCAGGTTGGTCTCGACGTGTTCGGGGTGGGTGAACATCATCGAGCCGAGTTCCTGGACTCGGCGCCCGCCGTCATCCTGGCCGCGGCCGCTGCGCGCACGGAACGCATTCGCCTTACCAGCGCAGTCACGGTGCTGAGCGCTGCGGATCCGGTGCGCGTCTTCCAGCAGTTCGCCACGCTCGACCTGATCGCCAAAGGGCGGGCCGAGATCGTGGTCGGGCGCGGCTCCTTTGCGGAGGCCTTCCCCCTGTTCGGGCTCCAGGCAGAGGACTACGACGCTCTCTTTGCCGAGAAGCTGGACCTGTTTCTAAAATTGCGTGATGCGACAGAGATCCACTGGGCGGGGCGCTACCGGCCGGCCCTGACAGGTCAGGGCGTCTACCCGCGACCGTATCAGGACCCGCTTCCGGTCTGGATCGGTGCTGGCGGATCGCCGCAATCCTTCCTGCGCGCCGGCATGCTCGGCCTGCCGCTCATGGTGGCCATCATCGGTGGCGAGTTTCGCAGATTTCGTCCCCTCATTGACCTTTATCGCGAAGCCGGACGGCGCGCGGGGCATGCCCCGGAGCGGTTGAAGGTGGGTGTGCATGCCTTCGGCTTCGTAGGGGCTACCAACCAGGAAGCCAGGGACGCCTTCTTTCCCGGCTGGCAGTATCTCTTTGCAGTTGTCGGACGCGAGCGCGGCTGGTCGCGCCCCACGCGGGCTCAGTTCGACGCGATGTGCGGTCCCGGAGGCGCCTTTTTGATCGGCGACCCGCCAACCGTCGCTGCCAAGGTGCTCGCCACGAGCGATGATCTGGGCGGCTTATCCCGACTCACCTTCCAGATGAGCTCGGCCTTGCTCAGCCACGAGATCATGGAGCGCTCCATCCGTCTGCTCGGCAACGAGGTTGCGCCGCTCATCCGCCAAGCTACTCCAGCTTCGAAGACAGCCGCCGTCGCGCAACCAGAGAAAGCCTAGGGCCTGCCTCTCGGCAACTCGCTTGAAGTCACTGAGGGGCGGCCAAACCTTCCTCCGTCTCTGCCGAGCGGGCGCTTTCGTTGCCGTCGCGGTCGGCTGCGCTGACGGAGTAGGCGTAACGTGTGCGCCGATCGACCTGCGCGTCTCGCCAGGCAGGCGCTTCGATCGGCGTCGGTCCGCTGATCCGTGAAGGCTGCGCGGCTTCGCCGGCCACGCGCCGGTAGACAAAGTAGCCGGCCAGGTCACGTTCCGTGTCGGGAGCCCAGGAGAGATCCATTGCCCCTGCGTCATTGTCGGCAACCGCTTCCAACCCCTGCGGCACTGCCGGTGGGAATACGTCCCGAGCGGAGATCATGGCCATGCTCGATGGCCCGCTCACGTCGAAAGCATGGCCCGCCAGGTCCAGGTGCACCACTCGCTCGAGAGTGTAGCGGTAGGTGCGGTCCAGCAGAGCATCGGCATCGAGCACCTGGCCGGGCCTAGCCTCCTGGCGCATCTCCAAGGTCTGTTCCAAAGGCTGCGGCACACCCGCCCGGGTTTCATCCGGACCCGACTTGGCGGACTCGCCCGCTTGAAGGATTCGGCTGCGCTGTAGACGGATCCGCGT
>CAXUND010000121.1:0-9298 GCA_964252445.1 uncultured Acidobacteriaceae bacterium
GAAAGCCAGAAGACCTTCAGCTTCAGGAAATCCATGCGCGTGGTGTCGTCGGTGTCGGTAAAAAGAAACTTCTTTTGCCAGCGGCTGTAGTAGCGGGTGGTGACGGGCACAGGTTGGCGATTGCCGCTCTTAAGCAATTCAAGCTGGCCGTAATCAAAGGTCTTGCGGATGGCGTTATAAATGAACGTCTCGGCATAAGGCTGCTCGGGCGCGGGCACAATCTCGGCGAAGGTCACGGTCATGCTGGCAGAGATCTTCGTGTGCAGCTGCTGGTTCACGCCGTCTTCAAGATGGACAGTGCCGTGCACGATGTAGGTGTCCGCGCCTGACGTTGACCGGTGGAACGGCCAGGCAAAGCTGTCGAAGGCGAGCGGCAGGCCGAGGATGGTCACGTACGCATCCGGGCGCGGGTTGCGCAGGCGCTTGGCTGACTCAACCAGGTGCAGGGTCATATCGCCCAGCAGCTCCTTGGTATGGAAGTTGAAGCCGTCACTCAGCTCCAGCTTCAGGCGCCGCTCAGTGGGCGCGTCCGCTGTGAGCCCCAGCGTAAAGCGGGCGGTGGGACGCTGATGGAAGTCGGTGCCTGCCTCGGAGGCGAGGACGACCAGGCCGGCTTCGCGCGCGGCGGCGGCAATCATGGACGCGGTGGCAGTCTGCAGTTCTGTGCTCATCGTGGTTGTTCCTGTGGGCGCGCCCGGATACAAATCCGCAGGCATGACGCCGGAAGATAGGTGGGAAATAGTACCGCTGCCCACCTAGTCTATCGCGGAGAGAGGGCGCTGAGCTTTGCCCGTTCACTCTGGGCCCTAGAGGGCGCGCGCCGCTGCCGCTGCAGACGCCCAGGCCCACTGGAAGTTATACCCACCGAGATGGCCGGTCACGTCCACCACCTCGCCGATAAAGTAGAGGCCAGGAACCTTGCGCGCCTCCATCGTCTGCGCGGACAGCTCGCGCGTATCAACGCCGCCCGCCGTCACCTCAGCCTTCTCGTAGCCTTCGGTGGCGGCCGGTGTCAGCGGCCAGTGGTGAAGCATGTGCTCCGCGCCGCGCAGGGCAGCGTTCGACCAGCCATCTGGTGGTGCCAGACGCACCAGCCGATCCGCCAATCGCCGCGGCAGAACCGCCTCGAGCGCCGCCACAGCCGCGGCGGAGTCCCGGCGCAAACCTAGCCCCGTGTAGACCGCCGTACCTGGCGCGAGGTCGAGCATCAGTGTGGCGCTGGGCTTCCAGTAGGACGAAACCTGCAGGATCGCAGGTCCGCTCAGTCCCCGATGCGTGATCAGCATCTTGTCGACAAACCGAGGCGCGCCGTCGTGGCTTGAAGCGACCTCGACCTCGACCCGGGCCGACACGCCGCTCAGGTCGCGGAAGCGCTCGAGATCGGCCGCCGAAAAGAGCAGCGGCACCAGCGCCGGCCTGGGTGGCACCACGTTCAGGCTGAACTGCCGCGCCAGGCGGTACCCGAAGTCCGTTGCTCCCAGCTTTGGTATAGAAAGCCCGCCGGTTGCGACTACCAGTGCAGGTGCTGCCCAGGCGCGCCCTTGAGCGGCGGCCACCAGGGTGAAGCCGTTGTCGCGGCGGACCTCAGACAGCTGGACACCGAGCTCCAGCGAGACTCCGGCTCTCTCGCACTCGGCGACCAGCATGGCAACGATCTGGACCGCCGAGCCGTCGCAAAACAGTTGTCCCGGAGTCTTGTGGTGATAGGCGATGCCATGTTTTTCGACCAGCGCAACGAACTCTTCCGGCGGGTACCGGGCGAGCGCGGACTTCGAGAAGTGCGGGTTTTCGGAGAGAAAGTTCTCCGGCCGCGTGTGTAGATGGGTGAAGTTTGCGCGACCGCCGCCGGAGATGAGGATCTTGCGGCCAGGACGGCTGGCATGGTCGAGCAGCACCACCCGCAACCCGCGACCGCCGGCTTCCAGCGCGCAATAGAGCCCAGCTGCGCCGGCACCGATGATGATGACGTCATACTCCGCACCCATATCCGACCTAGCATTCACTGGCGCATGCACTGGAAGTCAAAGCAGGGGAGCATGGCGGGAAACTGATCCAGGCCTGAGAACCGAGACACGGAGCGCCCACCCGTCCTTCGAACAGATCAAGAGCGAGGAGGCGCCAGGCTCGCCGCGCGGATCTTACGCGCGAGCCCGAGCCATCCCAGCAGGCGGATACCGAAGTAGTTCACATCGAGCTCATACCAGGCGAGTCCATGGCGCGCTGAGACCGGGTTGGCATGATGATTGTTGTGCCATCCTTCCCCGCCGCTCAGCAGGGCTACCCACCAGTTGTTGCGCGAGTCGTCACTGGTGGCAAAGCGGCGCGTGCCCCACATATGCGTAGCGGAGTTGACCAGCCAGGTCGTATGCCAGCCCAGCGTGACCCTCAGGAAAACTCCCCACAGCACCCAGCTCACACCGCCGAAGTAGCCGAGCCCAATCCCTGCCAGCGTCAGCGGAATCCAGTGCAGGCGGCTGAGCCACTTGTAGAACGAATCGCGCGCCAGGTCCGGCACATAACGTGCGAGGAGCGGATCGTGGTTATGGAGCGAGCCATGCAGCATCCAGCCCATGTGCGACCACCAGGCGCCGTCCCGGGGGGAGTGCGGATCGCCCGGTCGATCGGTGATCTTGTGGTGGAGTCGATGCACAGCGACCCAGAATAGCGGGCCGCCCTCGAGCGCCAGCGTGGCGCAGATGGCCATCGCGTACTCCAGCCACTTGGGGGTGTCGAAGCCGCGATGGGTGAGCTGGCGATGGTAGCTGATGCCGATGCCAACGTTCTGCGCCAGCACCCACATAACAGCAAATACAATCAGCGACGACCAGCGGAAGTAGAACAGCGACGCGATTGCCAGGGCATGGAAGACACCCATCCACAGCGCGAAGATCAGGTTCCAGCGGCCCGAGGGCGTTTGTAGCGGAACTGCCTCCGGCAGGTTCGTTGGAAGCGCTACCCCTTGTCCCAGCGTCGCCATCTTCCTGTTGTACAACAGTCGCGGCGAAACCTTAGCTCAATACTTCTTGAGAGTAGGATCGATCTCGTTTGTCCAGGCAGTAATGCCGCCGGCCAGGTTCTCGACGTGCTGAAAACCCTGCTGCCGCAGCAGCTCAGCCGCCTGCTGGCTGCGTCCGCCCATCTTGCAATGGACGACGATGTTCGCTGCGCGGTCAACTTCGTCGAGGCGCTTGGGCAGCTCGCCGAGTGGGATCAGCTGGCCACCGAGCGAGGCAAGCTGATTCTCCCAGGGTTCGCGCACGTCGAGCAGCGTGAACGTGTCGCCGGCATCGCGGCGGCGCTTGAGCTCGGCCGGGGTGATCTGGGGAATTCCATTCTGTGGGGGTAGGGGCGTCATTTTTGTAGCAGCCTCGGTCACAGATTCCTGCGCGCCGGAAACCCCGCAGAACTGGTTGTAGTCGATCAGATGGGTGACCGTCGGAGTGGTGCCGCAAACGGAGCAGTCAGGGTTCTTGCGCAGCTTCAACTCGCGGAACCGCATGTTCAGCGCATCGATCAGGAGCAGACGCCCGACCAGCGGCTCACCTTTGCCGAGGATGAACTTGAGCACCTCGGTTGCCTGGATGACGCCGACCAGGCCTGGTAACACGCCCAGCACGCCGCCCTCGGCGCAGGAGGGAACCAGCCCTGGCGGCGGCGGCTCCGGGTAGAGGCAGCGGTAGCACGGGCCGGCCTTGGTCGCAAAGACGCTTGCCTGGCCTTCAAAGCGGAAGATCGATCCATAGGCATTCGGAATGCCGGTCAGGACGCAGGCGTCATTCACCAGGTAGCGTGTCTGAAAGTTGTCGGTGCCGTCGGCGACGATGTCGTAGTCCTTGAAGATCTCAAGCGCGTTTGCGCTGGTCAGCATAGCGTTGTGCCGGACCACCTTCATGTGCGGATTCAGCGCCTCGAGCTTGTCTGCGGCCGAATCGATCTTTGGGCGGCCTACATCGGGAGTCGAGTGAATGATCTGCCGCTGCAGGTTGCTCTCGTCGACCGTGTCGAAGTCGACCAGGCCGAGGGTGCCGATGCCCGCTGCCGCCAGGTAGAGCGCGAGCGGCGCGCCCAGGCCGCCCGTTCCGACACAGAGCACGCGCGCCGCCTTCAGCTTCTGCTGGCCTTCGACGCCGACTTCCGGCAGGATCAGGTGCCGTGCGTAGCGCGAGAGGTCGTTGGTGGTCAACCCCGGCAGCGTCTGTGGTTCTGTAACCGTGACAGTAGCACTTCCGCCTGCGATCGAGGGAATGATCGACAGGGTGTCCGCGTCTGTAACAGAGGTCGAATCTTTTTCGGGAAGGTAGCGCACATCCTCATCGTTCAGGTAGAGGTTGACGAAGGCGCGGAGCTTGCCGTCGTCGGAGTACAGGTGCTTCTTAAGCTCGGGATAATGGCTGACCAGCAGCTCGAGCGCTCCAGCTACGTTCTGCGCGTCGACCGGCACCGTGGATTGCTGGCCGGTGTAAGCGCGCAGCGGGGTGGGAATGTGGATCTTCATCTTACTCACTCTCTTTCAGGTCTGGTTCGCGCGTGGGTTGAGCTTTCAGCGTTGAGTCGACTCCGCGTTTAACATCGTTCGGCCACAAGTGCCTCGACAACGATGGGCTGATCCTCGAATCGCTTCTCATCCTCACTGAGTCCGGAGAGCAGGAAAGAGTGCGTCTGCTCCGCACGGCCTTTTGCAACAGCAGTGATGACATAAGAGCAGCCGAGCCAGTGCGCCTCGGCAAAATCAGTCTTCGACCATTGCGCAGGGTGATCCGGGTGCGAGTGGTAAAAGCCTACGATGTCAAGGTCGCGCTCGCGCGCCAGACGCTGAATCTTCACCAGTTCCTGCGGGGCAATGTGGTAGCGATTGTGGGCTGAGTCGGTGCGCGTATTTCCGGCCCGCACCGCGTCAACAACCAGGTTCGCGCCGTTCTCGGCTCGGCCCAGCAGCACGCCGCAACACTCATGCGGATAGGTCGCCTCACCATGCGCACGCAGCTGGTCATAGGTCGACTGGGGGATCTTTAACACTTAGTCTTCCTCCCAGAAGCGCTCGCTCAGGTACTTGTCCGCGGAGTCGCAGAGGACGGTCACGATGATAGCCTGGCGGCCGGCAGCTGCAAGCTCTTCGGCGACGCGCAGCGAAGCGGCCACCGCCGCTGCTGCCGAGACGCCGACCAGAATACCTTCCTCGCGCGCCAGCCGCCTGGCCATGCGATGCGCAGCCTCCGTTTCCATCTCCAGGTTGCGGTCTGCCAGCGCCGGGTCGTAGATCGACGGCACGATCGCGGTCGGCATGTGCTTCAGCCCTTCGAGTCCGTTGAAGGGCGAGTCCGGCTGCATGGAGATGCACTCGATCTTCGGGTTGAGCTCGCGCAGGCGCCGGGTGGTGCCCATAAAAGTTCCCGACGTGCCCATTCCGGCGACGAAGTGGGTGATCTGGCCCTCGGTCTGCGTCCAGATCTCGTTTGCGGTTCCACGATAGTGCGCCTGCCAGTTGGCGTCATTCGAGTACTGATCAGCGTAGAAGTACCTGCTTGGATCGTTCGCAAAGAGCTCCCGCGCCTGGCGGATTGCTCCATCCGATCCATCTGCCGGGTCGGTCCACACGATGTCCGCGCCGTAGGCGTGGAGGATGTGTTTGCGCTCGGGCGAGACATTGGTCGGCATGCACAGCGTAACCGGGAAGCCGATGGCTGCCCCCAGCATGGCGTAGGCGATCCCGGTGTTGCCGCTGGTCGCGTCGAGCAGGTGCTTGCCCGGCCCAAGCTGCCCGCGCTCGCGCGCTGCGGCCACGATCGCGCTCGCAGCGCGGTCCTTCACTGAGCCGCCGGGATTCGCCCACTCCGCCTTGCCCAGGATGGTGATGCCCGGCAGGTGCTCGGTGATTCGCTCTAATCGCACCAGCGGCGTGTTGCCGACGCGTTCATGGATCGACGTGCCCAGCCTCGCCGAGCGATGCGCTTCGACGCTAGTGGTCACCAGGCTCTCCCCCCTCTATCCGTTGCGACCAGCCGCTCATTGTGCGACAGTTCCTTAGTGTAGCGTTTCACCTCGGGAAGGCTCCATCCATGGGAAAAAAGGTAAAGCCGCTCAGCTTCGACGAAATTCTCGCAAATTTGCGGACGTACAAGTTTGATGTGGCGCCGGCGGCTGGCGTCGCAAATCAGGTCCAGATCTCGAAGTACGGCTGCGCGGCCATGATCAAGGACGCCGGTAAAGGCATGGTGCCCGTCCAGGTGGTCAAGCCCGGCATCCTGGTGGATGGAGAAATCGGCCACATCCTGGACAAGGGCTTCCAGAAATTCGTGAAGACAGCGAGTGCCGAGCGGCCAGCGACCGCCACTCACCTCAAGGACCTGCACCGCTTCTCTGAAGAGCTGAAGCAGGCCACCAACGCCATCAGCCTCTACAACGAGGGCCTGGGCACCGTCAGCAACGCATACATGTACGACCGGGTGAAAGGCCGCAACCTTCCCGAAGCCGAGCGCCCTACCCCGGCATGGGAAGTGCCCGCGTCCAAGTAAGGGGTCGGGTACTTAACGTTTGGTTCGCTGCAGCTCGCGGTAGGCTTCGCTCTTTGAGAGGTTGCGCTCGCGGGCTGCCCGCTTGAGGGCGTCCATCTCGGAGAGCTCCCCAGACTGAACAAGCTCTGCGACCCGAGCCGCCAGGGTTTGCGCCTGGGGTAGGTTGGCCTCGAAGGGCGCGGCCTCGATAAGCAGAACAATTTCACCGCGGACGCCGTCGCGACCGGAGAGCTCGGCGGCTAGGTCCGCGGCAGGTCCGCGCAGGAACTCCTCGTGGATCTTGGTCAGCTCGCGGGCGACGACGATTCGGGAGCTCCCGCCCCATACGGCGGCAACATCGCCCAATGTGTCGAGGATGCGGTGCGGCGCCTCGTAAAAGATGAGCGTGGTTGGCTCGGTGACAGCGCGAGCCAGCCGGTCGAGTTCGCTGCGTCGGGCACCGGCCTTCTCCGGTAAAAAGCCCTGGAAGAGAAAGCGCTCGGTCGAGAGCCCTGAGGCAATCAGGGCCAAAAGCGCGGCATTGGCACCGGGCACCGGGTAGACCGCGATCCCGGCAGCGATGGCGGCTCGGGCCAGGAACATGCCCGGATCCGAGATGCCGGGGGTGCCGGCGTCCGAGACTACAGCGATGCGACCGCCGGCTTTGAGCTCGGCCAGGAGCTCGTCTGCGCGCGCGGCCTCGTTGTGCGCGTGGCAGCTGATCGTCGGCGTCGCGATGCCGTAGTGGTTCAGCAGCTTCTGTGTCTGCCGCGTGTCCTCGCAGGCGATGCGGTCCACGGAGCGGAGCACGCGCAAGGCGCGGAGGGTCACGTCCTCAAGGTTGCCGATCGGCGTTGCAACAAGGTAGAGGCCGGGGGCCAGCGGGCGGTCCGGTTTGGGCTCGGGTTTCATTTGATGCCTTGTCCCGAGCCTAACGGAACTAAGCGGGGAGTATTTCGATGAGACTGCGTAGACCGGCTGCTGCGAAATGCCATACCTCTTGACGTCTAGACGTCCGGCAGCTTATCTTCTGCTTATGTCTATCCCTCCCGGCCGCGTACGAGACTCCATAATCACCTACCTGGGGTCTGTAGAATCTGACGCGACACTCTCTCAGATTCAGGCGTTTGTCTCCGAGAAGCTTGGGAACGTGCCAGCATCTTCGGTACGCTCCTACTTAAACCTCAACACACCGCGCACTTTCCTGAGGACAGGACCAGGTCGTTATTCGATTTCTCGGGATCATGCGCCTGGGAGGACAGCGCCGGCAGGAGCGATGGAACCGCGGACTATTGAGAAAGCGCAGCTTTACCAATCTGACTGTATGAGCTGGCTATCCTCGCGGCCGCAGAACTCAGTTCATGCAGTGGTGACAGATCCTCCGTACGGGCATAAAGAGTACACGGCCAGCGAGCAGAAGAAGCTGCGCCTTGGCAAGGGTGGATTGTGGCGAATCCCGCCCTCCTACGATGGCCACCAGCGATCACCGTTGCCTCGCTTCACGGTCTTGGATGAGTCAGATCGAGCCTTCTTGACCGTCTTTTTCAAGAACCTTGCCAAGCTGTTGTTGCCAGTGCTCGTACCGGGAGCAAACCTAGCGATAGCAAGCAACCCGCTGCTCGCGCACTTGGTTTCCTCCGCTCTTTCGTCCGCAGGTTTCGAGATACGTGGATCCTTAGTGCGTCTTACGATGACGATGCGAGGTGGCGATCGTCCGAAGAATGCACACGAGGAATTTACCGAGGTAAGTGTGATGCCGCGTTCTATGTGGGAGCCTTGGGTCATAGCCCGGAAGCCGCTAGAGGGCCGCGTGCAGGACAATCTCAGAAGTTGGAAGACAGGAGGATGGAGAAGGCCGTCTGAAGAAAAGCCATTTGGCGACGTCATTCGATCTGGCCCTACGACCCAACGGGAGCGACGAATTGCAAATCATCCTTCACTCAAGCCTCAGAGTTTTCTCCGGCAGGTTGTGAGAGCATCACTGCCACTAGGTGAAGGTGTAGTGCTTGATCCGTTTGCAGGGTCGGGGTCTACCCTTGCGGCTTGCAACGCCATTGGCTACTCCAGTATCGGAGTCGAGAAGGACCCGATTTACGTGGGGATGGCGGCTCAAGCAATAGAACCACTAAGCCGCCTTAACCTTGTAGATCCAATTGGCTCGGAGCTTTTTGATTCCATCTCGATCTAATGTGGCTGTTCTAGTTCCGAGTTCACCGCGTGGGTTTCTTCTGAAGTCGTCTGAGAGCACCTGGGACAGGTACAGCTCCGTAAATCTCATCGGTCTCCTATGGAGTGCAGGTTCAGTGTTGTTGTCCACCTCGTAGACAAACACGCACATCCACTGATCGCGTGCACCATGAGTATCTACTGCTCCGCCCTTTTTCCGGGTGGTTTTGATCTCGACTCCTTCCGATCCTGACTTCACCGAATTCTGCAGATATCGTCCTGCTACAAGGAGGTCCGGGTGACCATTGAAGTAGGCATTTTGGACAAGGCCGCGTGAGTGCTTGGCCACGCTTGATGTCAACATGTCAGAAAGTAGGCCCGACATGATGGCGGGCCGCAACGTGTCGTCAAGACGAGGTAGACCTTTGCCGAAAAACAAGGTGTTTACATCAAAGAAGAAGTCATAGACATCCTGCATTGCAATGTCAAAATCTTCGGGCCTTAACGAGTAAGGCAAAAACACATCAGGATTAAAGCCGGTTCGGTCTACCTTCTCGCGTTGCTGCAACCTAGATCCCTATTGGGCTACACGCCCATCCCGTATTCGGTCGTCGCGTAATCAGCGTTCGGCCGGGTGCCGG
>CAXUND010000122.1:0-9104 GCA_964252445.1 uncultured Acidobacteriaceae bacterium
TGACTTAATCCTTATCGCAGCACCGCGAAGTTTACGCCGCGCGCGAGTTGAGCATTGGTACTCGAGTGTGTCGCCCATAAAGGAACAAATACCGCGGGGGCGTGTCCTTATGGTTGCGGACGACCGTTCAAGTATGAAACGGTGCCACAAGAGGGTGCATCTTAGGATGCGGAGAGAACGACATGATCATTAGAACGGTAAAGCACTGTTTTTCCGCTGCCACCTTGCTCGCTGTTCTCGGCGTCGCCGGCTGCCACAAAGACGCCGGTCAGCAGCAGCAGGCAGACGGCACAGATCCCGCCGCCGCCAACACGGCAAGCGACACCAGCGGACAGCAGGAGAACTATCCGCAGCAGGCGCAACAGCCGCAGCAGGCCTATTCACAGCCGTCAAGCGGCGCAACCCGCAGGCGCACCTCAAGCGGTGAGGGCAGAGAGTCCGTCCCGCCGGCGCCTCCCGAAGATGCAAGCACTGGAACCAACTACTCCAACTATCCCAACTACCAGCAGGGCGGCGACTACAACAGTGGGTATAGCGACCAGGGGCAATACGAGGATGTCGAAGCGACCCAACCGCCTCCTCCCCTTCCCGAGTACGACCAGCCTGAATGCCCCGGCGACAATTACATCTGGACGCCCGGCTACTGGAGTTATGCGCCCGCCGGGTATTACTGGGTGCCGGGAGCATGGGTGGTCGCGCCTTACGCCGGTTCACTGTGGACCCCGGGATATTGGGGCTATGAGGGTGATCGCTATCGCTTTCATCACGGCTACTGGGGAGATCACATCGGCTTCTACGGGGGCATCTCCTACGGCTTCGGCTACTTCGGCCACGGCTACGAAGGCGGCTACTGGAACCATGACCACTTCTTCTACAACCAGGCCGTAACACACGTGAACGAGACCGTCGTTCACAACGTGTATGTGCATAACGTCACCGTGAACAACGTGACCATCAACAACTACAACAGCAATTACAACCGGACTGTTAACAATGTCAGCTACAACGGAGGCCGTGGCGGCCTCAACGTCAAGCCGGCGCCATTCGAACTGGCCGCCGAGCATGAAAGGCACCTTGCACCCTTGCCGGCGCAGATACAGCACGTCCAGCAGGCCAGCCAGAACCGTGCGCAGTTTGCCGCAGCCAACGGGGGTCGTCCGCAAATGCTCGCCGCCCCTAAACCTATAGAAGGTCACACTGCCCCCACGCCTGCTGCGTTCCAGGCAAACCGCACCGGTCTAGCACCCGCGATCAACAATGGACGGCCTGGCAATCAGCCGGCGATGGAAAACCGGCCCAACGCACCCGGTGCAAATGCAAATCGTCCGCAGCCCGCGATGGAAAACCGGCCCAACACTCCAACCCCAACCCGTCCGCAGCCGGCGATGGAAAACCGGCCCAACACGCCAACCCCAACCCGTTCGCAGCCTGCAAATGCGGCACAGGCTCACCCCAATACTCCTGTAAATCGGCCCAATCAACCGGCCGCAAATCAGCGGGCTGAGGCACCGGTAAATCAGCCTCGCCCAGAACCAAGTGAAGCGCATCCTGCGATGCAGAATCATCCCGCGCCCGCGCAGCCGGCCAGGCCCGCTCCGCAGGAGCAGGCTCGTCCCGCCTACACTCCTGCGCCGCAACAGCACCCTGCCGCGCCCGAATCACGGCCCGCTCCGCAGCAGACAGCTCGTCCGGCGAACGAGCCGCAGAGCCGTCCGCAACCGCAGGCAAAGCCACAAACAGAGCAGCATGCCGCACCCAAGCCTGAGGAGCACTCTGCACCTAGACCGGAGCAGCACACTGCAGAACCTCATGCTGCGGCCGGCACCGAGCGTCCTCACATGTAACTTAGTGAGCCGAAAGAAAAGCGGAGGCTCAGGCCTCCGCTTTCTTTAGAGCTCTAGAGATCTGTTTTCGAGCCGCTCCAGAGCGCGCGTAAGAAAATCTGTAACCGGCACTGATCCTTGATCGCCGAGCCCGCGCGTGCGAACGCTTACGGCCTCCGCCCCCAATTCCTTGTCGCCCATCACCAGCACGTAAGGAATCTTCTGAAGGGTTAAATCACGGATCTTCGCGTTCATCTTCTCATTGCGCTTATCAAGTTCCACGCGAAATCCAGCGTTCTGTAACCGTGTCTGAACTTGTTTGGCATAGTCCAGATGGCGCTCGCTGATCGGCACCAGCCCTACCTGCACCGGCGCCAGCCACAACGGGAATGCGCCCGCGTAATGTTCGATCAGCACGCCGAAGAACCGCTCTACCGACCCGAACAGCGCACGATGCACCATCACGGGCTGGTGCCGCTCGCCGTCTTCGCCCACATACTCCAGCTCGAACCGCTTCGGGAGAGTGAAGTCAAACTGCACCGTCGAAAGCTGCCACAGTCGGCCCAGCACATCGACCAGTTTGATATCGATTTTAGGTCCGTAGAAGGCGGCCTCTCCAGGAATCGTCCTGTATGGAATCCCCTTACGTTCCAGCGCCCGCACCAGAGCATTCGTCGCTGATTCCCAGTCTTCAGACGCACCGGCCCAGCTCTTTTCCTCCTTCGGGTCCCAGGTCGATAATTCGACCTTAAAGTCCGAGAACCCGAATGTCCTGAGCACCGACTCGGCAAAGTCAACGCAGGCCACTACCTCATCCTCAATCTGCGACGGCATGCAGAAGATATGTGCATCGTCCTGCGTAAATCCGCGCACTCGCAGCAGGCCGTGCATCGTGCCCGACCGCTCATAGCGGTATACATTGCCTAACTCGGCGTAGCGCACGGGTAAGTCTCGATAACTCTTAGGCGAATTTTTGTAGATTAAAATGTGAAACGGACAATTCATCGGCTTTAGGCGATAGAAAGCATCATCTAGCTCCATCGGCGTGAACATATCCTTCGCGTAGTATCCCTCGTGTCCGCTCGTCTGCCACAGGTTGATCTTGGCGACGTGTGGCGTATAGACGAGATCGTAACCGCGACGAATACATTCTGCTTTCATCCAGTCCTCCATCACCCGGCGAATGATGGCACCCTTTGGATGAAAGAAGATAAGTCCTGATCCGGCCAGCTCCTGAATAGAGAAGAGATCCAGCTGCTTTCCCAACAGGCGGTGATCGCGCTTGGCAATTTCTTCAAGCCGCGCGAAATACGCATCCAGCTCTTTTTGTGAAAAGAACGCCGTTCCATAGATCCGCTGCAGCTGCGGATTCTTTTCGTCTCCCAGCCAGTAGGCGCCCGCCAGGCTCGTAACCTTGAACGCCTTGACCCGTCCCGTCGACGGCACGTGCGGCCCGCGGCAGAAATCCTCAAAAGCGCCATTTCGGTAGAACGACACCTCCTCTCCCGGCGCCGTGAACCGCTCGACAAAGTGCTCCTTCATGAAGTCGCCATTTTCGGCGAAGCGCTTGAGCGCCTCCGCACGAGGCTCGTGCTCACGCACAAACGGCTCGTCTCGCTTGACCACCTCCGCCATACGAGCTTCGATGGCCTTCAGGTCCTCAGGTGCGAACGGCGTTGGGCGATAGAAGTCATAGAAAAAGCCGGCATCGGTCGCGGGCCCATGCCCCAGCTTGGTCTCTGGGTACAGCTCGAGCACCGCGGTGGCCATCACATGCGCCGCTGAGTGTCGAACAACCTTGAGCGCATCGGCATCTCGCTCGGTCAAGAGCGACACCTTCACGTCTTCCTCAAGCGGTGCCGACAGATCGACCAGCCGCTCTGCGCCCGCATCCGCCGCACCATACATCGCCTCTTCGCTCGGTGCCTCGGCGTCGGTGCCTCCAATCGTGGGCCTTGCGGCATGCAGCGGCTGGACACGCGCCACCACCGAGGCCGCCGCGAGGCGGGGAGATATCGCTTCTGCAACCTGCAACGGGGTGGTCCCGCGAGCAACTTCCTTCACAGAACCGTCTGGTAGTTGAACGCGGATCCATTGCGACGAAGACACGGCATCAGGCATTACGTTTGCACTCATAAGCTTCGTTCAAGGATACTGCGTCGAAGAGGCAAACCTGATTATGGCGTCGACCAAACCCGCATACGCGGACCTCCCCACGCTGCCTGCTCGGCCTCAGTCTCGCGGTCATCTCGGCTGGGCCCTGGTTGGCTGGATCCTGCTGTGCGGCCTCACCGGTGGCCTCGGCGGCCTCTCGGCGGCTAGCAGCCTTCAAACGTGGTACATCCACCTCGTCAAGCCGCCCTACACTCCGCCCGACTGGGTCTTCGCGCCCGTCTGGACGATCCTCTATGTGGCGATCGGAGTAGCTGCCTGGCTCGCCTGGAAGACTCGTAACAGCGATTGTCGCCGTCGCGGGCTGCGCCTCTTCCTGGTTCAGCTCTTCCTCAACTTCAGCTGGACCTACCTCTTCTTCGCGGCCCATCGTCCGGGCGCCGCCTTGTTTGAGATGGTCCTGCTCGCCCTCTCCATCGGCCTGACGGGGCAAACCTTCTTCAAGATGACTCGCACCGCTGGCTGGCTCATGATGGTCTACCTTGGCTGGGTGCTTTTCGCCGCTTACCTCAACTTCGGCATCTGGCGCCTGAACAGTTAGGCTCTGGGAGTGTTGAGCTTGGGTCTTGGTTCACCTACTCACTTGGTTACTGGCTCCGCGTTCTCCGCTCCCGGAAACACGTTTTTTAAGGGTACCGTCTGTTGCTTCCTTAGCTCCGGGTGCGGGAACGCCTTTCGCGGCAGCATCTGGTCGCGCATCGCAGTGTTGTAGACGAAGATTGCCTCCACCACCGCAGCCTGCTTCAGATCCGTCGGCTGCAAGCGCTCAAACGTGTCCATGTTCGAGTGATGCGTTCGCGTCTCGTAATCCAGCGGGTCCTGGATGAACTGAAATCCGGGGATGCCGACCTCGTCGAACGAGAGGTGGTCTGTCCCGCCCGTATCTTTCAACGTCACTGCCGTTACGCCGAGGTCCTGCAGAGGCGCAATCCATTGCGTGAAGATAGGCGCTACCGCGGCATTTCCTTGCGTATAGATTCCGCGTAGCTTGCCGCTCCCGTTATCCACGTTAAAGTAGCCGGAGATCAGCGCCTGCTCCGGCTTCACCGTCAACGGCCCTCCAGGCTTGCGCACAAACTCCGGCAACGCCGCCGGTTCGGCTTCCCGCGGAAAGCTCCCAAAGTGCTGCTTTACATAGCCTACAGAACCAAAGAGGCCCTCTTCCTCGCCGCTCCACAGCGCGACGCGGATGGTGCGGCGCGGCTGCACTCCCAGCGCCGTCAGGATTCGCATCACCTCCATTGCCACGAGCGTCCCGGCGCCGTTGTCGGTCGCGCCCGTGCCCGATGCCCAGCTGTCCAGGTGGCCGCCGACCATCACCACCTGCTCCTTCAGCTTCGGGTCCGTTCCCGGAATCTCGGCGACCGTGTCATATCCGTGTTCGTGGTCGCCCGTGAACTTCGTGTCCACGTTCAACTCGATCGATACCGGGACATTTGCCTGCAGCAGACGAAAGACGCGGCCATAGTTCTCAATCGCCGTAACCACGACCGGAAGCGGCGTTACATTCGCCCGCTGGTACGCAAACCATGACACACCCTCGCCGCTGTCGTCGAAAATCGTCCCGCCCGAGCCGCCATGCGCGCCACTGTCCCGGCTTGGCACCAGCACCGCTAGTGCGTGCTCATCTGCCAGGAACTTCGCTGTTTTCCCCTTCTTCGCGATTCTCTCCAGATACTGCTGCACAAACTTGTCGAAATTCGCATTCGGATCGTCGAGCGGATAGTTCTTTTCGTCTTCGAGCTGTTTGTCCGTGAGGCGTTCGAATAGGGGCTTGTCGATATTTCCGGCTGGCCTCGGTTCGCCCAGCAGCACCACCTTGCCCGCCAGCTTCCCCTTGTAGGTATTAAGATCCTTATCGGGGTCGACGTAGACGGCTTGCCCGCTCACCGGACCGGGCGTCGCCGGGGACCACGGAGCAGCTTGCGCAATAAACACCGCCGTATCGGGTGAGGCCATTCGCACCCACGTATTCAGCTGCTGCCACCCCATCCCGAACTCGCCCCAATCCTCAAGATGCGCGTTCACGCAGCCCATCGCTGTGAACTGATCGCGTGTCCAGGCATTCGCCTTCGCCAGGTTGGGCGAGCCGGTCAGCCGCGGTCCGATATCGTCCGTCAGCGCGGAGGCGTACTCCATGATGTGCGAATGAAGCAGCCCCTCCTCGCGTATGCGGGCATACATGGTCAAGTCGAGCGACTCAACCGCTGGCTGCGCCGCTCCTGCAGGCGCTGCTGGCTTGTCCTTGTCACTCCTGCTGGCCGCAAACCCTGAGCGGCTGGTTAGCACAAGCATTCCAACCGCCGCCACCTGCCAAACCGCATCCATCTTGCTCATTGAATGAATCTTCCTGACACGAAAGGTTGAACGCAGCATAACAGGCTGGCAGTCTTCGACTGCCGCAAACCCGGTCGGGCGGTGAACTCTGGCTGAACTTAGGGGTCCGGCGATCTTGCCGGTCTAGGCGGCAACGATGAATCTAAACCAGTGTCTGCCCCGCAAGCTCTTCAAGCACTACAAGCGGCGCATGTTCCGGCGCCAGCATCGCATTCGGCTCCACCAGCACCGTCTGCTCCAACGCATACTGGCCGCGCAGCACCGCGTGCGGCAGCATGTCGGTGTACACCATCCAGCTTGATCCCGGCGGAAACTCGAATGCGTGCTTCGGCGACAGTTGCTGGAATCGCGTGTTCTCTTTCAGGAAGTTATGAAAACGCATCATGAAGTCGTCATATGGGCTGCGCTTCAATTGCGGTAGAGCGGCGGCCAGGCCGAGCGAACGTCCGAGCGATTTCACCGCGCGACCTGCTCCTGAATCGGGCCTCGGCCGGATGGCGTCTGGCACAAACTCCCGCACAACCGCCGCGAACGGATCGCCTACCACCCAGTCCCGCGTTCGCTCCGGATGGATATTGTTGAAGAAGCGTAGGATCCGCGCTCCCCGCGTGGGACGCGTCGGAAACGCATCCGTGTGCAGCAGGTCATTGCGCTTTCGCGTTGCCAGGTCCCGCCCCTCTTCCTCCTGCGGTCGAAAGCTCGCATAATCCAGCCGCCACGCTCCCCCATAGGGCGCGAGAAAGCTCCGCAAAAACTCGGTCACGGCGCCGGAATACGTACGCATAATCCCCTGCAAGCGCGCCGCCGCCGCCCGGTCTGCGGTCTTCGTATCGACCCCGCTCAACGCATCTGCCGCGGGCTTGTAGGCGATGTTCTTGTGCAGCGTGCTGTCCGTCTGCTGCTGGCCCAGCAGAAAGCTCAGATCATCTGCCGGTAACGAGATTGGAGTTTGCGGAAAGTACAGGATGTCGCCAGTCTCCAATTGCCTGCACCAGGCTTCGAGCTGCCCAAGAGGAACATCCGCCACGCTCTGTAAAATTGTAACTATAGCCATAACAAATCAAACTGCCCTGAACTTGCGCCGCACCCACAGCGATGCCAGCACACCAAAGGTGAGCACCATGACCGCGCCGCCGACTGGCAAGGCAACGTAGCGGTAGCTCATCGCCAGGTCCGCAGTGTGGTGGCCCAGCAGGTTATAGGCCAGCAGGCTGAGGATGGCTGCAAAACAGGAGATGCAAAATGCCATCAGCCCTAGCGCCCAGGCAAGAATACAGATCGCGAACGGACCGAAATCCTCCAGCTGTAACCCGAACAAACGCCCGGTCTCCGGCCGCCGAGCCTCCAAGGGAAGCGGGCTTCGTTCGACGATCATAACCGCGTCTCTCCTTCAAGCGGCTGTCCCGCCGAAAGTCTAGAATACAGGTTCATGGCCGACGTCGCTCAAATCGAGGTTCTCGCAGCGGATGAGGTGGCGGAGAAGAGCCGCGTCGCCACTGCGGCAAACGGTCTGCGCTACGCCGCGTTCGGCGAGCTCCGCATCGGCTCGGACGATCTTCTGCGCATCCTAGAGTCGGTTCCGCCAACCCTGGTCTCAGCACTCGACAGGCACGTGTACTGCTTCGTTCCGCTTACTTTGGCTGAAGAAGGGGAGTCGTCGACTGAACCCCGATCAAGCGCTGTTCAGATCGCGTCCGGCTACACTTCCGACCTTGCCGAGCGCGCCACCTGTCACCGCGATGTTCTCCTTCAAGGGACCGAGTACACCTTTATCTCGAGTCGCCTGATGCAGGATCGCTTCGCGCTCGCCTTCGAGCTGTTCATCAACATTGGCCACCAGTGCGTCGACAGCATCGGGGTTCCGAGCGAATTTGCTGAACTGGCCTGGAACCAGGCGAGTGCTGATGTGCGAGGCGAGACCAGCATGGATGCTTACGCGTATCGCCGCACGGCTCTCGACCCGAAGTTTGATGGGGAGCTGGCGAGCGTGGTTCGGCGAGCCAGGAAGGGCGATGAGTCCGGTCTAGCAGCAGCCCACCCGCTCACTCAAGAAGAGGCAAGACAAAGCTTTATAGAAGCCGCGTTTGCCGACGCTCTTGCCATCTACATGCTCTCACTGGCTATCGACGTGGACTACGCCGACCTGCGCGAGCGCGAATATCCGCTGCTCGCCGCGCCCGCGCTCGCGGATCGGCTGCGTATGCTCGCACAGCTATTTCCACCCGCTTCCGGCTACGAGTTCGCCATCCGCTTTCGAAAGCGCCCTTAAACACGATGATTGCGCATCTTCGCGGCAAACTCATCCACAAGCAGCCTGGCCAGGCCATTATAGAAGCGGGTGGGGTCGGCTATGAGGTCATCATCAGCGTGCCCACCTATTCTGCGCTCCCATCTGAAAACAGCGAGGCGTCCCTGCACGTCCATACCCAGGTGCGCGAGGATACGCTTGCTCTTTTCGGGTTCTTTGAGCGTCAGGAGAAGCGTCTCTTCGAGCGGCTCATCACTGTCACCGGAGTAGGTCCTAAGCTCGCTGTGACTATACTCAGCGGCCTGAGCCCGCAGCAGACCATCGCATCCATCAGGGGCCACGATCACGCGATGCTAACCAGGATTCCGGGGGTCGGGAAGCGTCTTGCAGAACGCCTGGTGGTGGAGCTGAAAGACAAACTCGATGACATGGCGACCCCCGCAGCAACCACCGTATCGCTGGGCGCGGCGGCGGGCGACGTTCTCTCTGCCTTGACCAACCTCGGCTACCAGCAGGCCGCTGCG